>JACQEE010000357.1 GCA_016200725.1 Chloroflexota bacterium | reverse complement strand
GTGGGAGTTCGCCGTCGAGGCCTCGCAACTGCTCAAGGTCAGCCTCGAAGGCGCCGTCGGCTAGTTTTTGCCCCTTCCCTCACAGGGAAGGGGACAGGGGTTAGGTTAATGCTCGAAGTACGAAATTTGCACGCCTCCCGCGAAGGACGCGAAATCCTGAAGGGCGTCGATCTCACCGTCAACGCCGGGGAAGTCCACGCCATCATGGGCCCGAACGGCTCCGGCAAGAGTACGCTCGCGCACGTACTCGCCGGCAATCCCGCCTACGAAGTCACCAGCGGCACGGCCACCTTCCTCGGCAAAGACCTGCTCGCGCTGCCGCCAGACGTGCGAGCGAAGGAAGGGCTCTTTCTGGGCTTCCAGTACCCAGTCGAAATCGCAGGCGTGCGCAACACCGAACTCCTCCGCTCCGCCATCAACGCCATCCGTGCCTACCGTGGCCAGGAGGCGATCGAGTTCAAGGACTTCCAGCAGCGCCTCCGCGAACGCATGAAACTCCTTGAGATGGACCAGTCGTTCACCAAGCGCAATGTCAACGAGGGCTTCTCGGGCGGCGAGAAGAAGCGCAACGAAATCCTGCAACTTGCCATGCTGGAGCCCAAACTCGCCGTCCTCGACGAGACCGACTCCGGCCTGGATATCGACGCCCTTCGCGTCGTGGCCGGCGGCGTGAACACGCTGCGTCGCCCTGACAACGCGACCGTCCTCGTGACCCACTATCAGCGCTTGCTCAACTTCATCCAGCCCGATATCGTCCACGTCCTCATCGATGGCCGCATCGTCCGCTCCGGCGGCCGCGACCTTGCCCTCGAACTCGAGGCCAAGGGCTACGACTGGCTCCGCGAGAAGGCTCCCGCTGCTCAGTGATCGCGCTATGACTACCGAAACACTGGCCCCCCAGGAACACTACGTCGCCCAGTTCGAGGCGCTGCAAGGACTTCAGCCGAAGGCGCCCGCCTGGCTTGCCGATCTGCGCCGTCAGGCCGCTGAACGCTTCCGTGCCCTCGGCTTCCCGACGGCGCGCAAGGGCAACGAGGCGTGGAAGTACACGAATGTTGCGCCTATCGCGCGCGAGGCCTTCGCCTACGGCCCCGGCTCCGAAGCGCTCGTCCGCGTCACCCGCGCCGCCCTGCGCCGCCTTGCCCCCTCCAGCACGCGATGGCGCTCGCTGGTCTTCATCAACGGCCGCTTCGCACCAGCCCTTTCGGCACTGCGACTCGACGCTGGACTCATTCAGTTGGGCAACCTATCTGAAACGCTCGAATCGCACGAGGCGACGGTGCGCGCGCACCTCGCTCGCCACGCTGCGTTCGACCAGGATGGCTTCGTCGCGCTGAACACCGCTTTTCTCCACGACGGCGCCTTCGTCCGCGTGACCGGCGAAGCCCCCGAGCCGGTCCACGTCATTCACGTGGCGGTCGACACGCCGTCGTCCGCAGCCTCGTACCCGCGAGCGCTTATCATCGCCGAACCCGGCAGCCGCCTCACGCTCGTCGAGTCCTTCGTCAGCCTGGCAGCCTCGCGTTCCTTCACCGATGCCGCGACCGAGGTGGTCGTCGAAGAGGGCGCCGCCGTCAATCACTACACCTTCGTCGCCCAGGCGGCCGACGCCTACCACGTCGGCACGACCCAGGCCGTCGTCGGCCGCGACGCTCGCTACCGCTCCTGGTCGTTCACTACGAGCGGCGCGCTCGTGCGCAATACGCTCAACGTGCTCCTCGACGCCCCTGGCGCCGAGTGCCACCTCAACGGCCTCTACATAACGAGTGGCAGCCAGCACGTCGACAACACCACCTTCATTGACCACGCCAGGCCGCAAACGACCAGCCGCGAGAACTACAAGGGCATCCTCGATGGCAAGTCCCGCGCCGTCTTCATCGGCAAGGTCCTCGTGCGCCCCGACGCGCAGAAGGCCGACGCGCATCAAATCAACAGGAACCTCGTCCTCTCCGAAGGCGCCGAGGTCGACACCAAGCCCAGCCTGGAGATTTTTGCCGACGACGTGAAGTGCGCGCATGGCGCCACCGCCGGGCAGTTGGACGAAGAGGCGCTTTTCTATCTGATGAGTCGCGGCCTCGACGGCGAAACGGCGCGGCGCGCCCTCGTCCGGGGCTTCGCGGGCGAGGTGCTCGATACGGTCACCCTCCCGCCGGTCAAGCGCTGGCTCGAGCGTTCGCATATCGGCCGCATAACGGCCGGAGGAATCGCATGACCACAACCAAACTCGCTGCCGCTCGCGGCGGCGTGAGGAAGGCTCAGCCATCGTTCGACGTGGAGCGCATCCGCGCCGACTTCCCGATCCTGCACACCCAGGTCCGCGGCAAGCCGCTCGTCTACCTCGACAACGCGGCGACCTCGCAAAAGCCTAAGGTCGTCATCGACCGCCTCATGCGCTACTACGCGGCGGAGAACTCCAACGTCCACCGCGGCGTCCACTACCTGAGCGAACTCG
>JACQEE010000356.1 GCA_016200725.1 Chloroflexota bacterium | reverse complement strand
TCGAGCCAGTATTCAACGCCAATGTGCGCCGCCTCGTCGGCAAGGACGGCCTTGCGGGCATTGAACTCGACCGCCCGTTGTACAACTCGAAGGAACTCGCTCTCGATAGCATCTTTGTCGAGATCGGCGCCGACCCCAACGTTGACCTCGCCAAGCAACTCGGCGTGAACCTCACGAGCGAAAACGAGATCGACGTCGACAAGATGATGCGCACCAACGCCGCGGGCGTCTTTGCCGCGGGCGACGTCACCAATGCCTCAGGCCACCTCAAGCAGGCGATCACCGCCGCTGCCCAGGGCGCCCTCGCCGCCACCTCCGCTTACGCATATATCTCCTCCCACGGCAACGCCTGCCAGAAGCATGCGAAGGGCTACACTCTGGAGAAGGCCGCATGACCACACACGACCTCATCGTCGCCATCGATCTCGGGGGCACCAACCTGCGCGTCGCGCTCATGGACGGCCACGCGCGCATGCTCGACCGCGATCATCAACTCACGCGCGCCGAGGATGGCCCCGAGCGTGTCGCCGACCGTATCGTCGAGATGGCACGCCGCATGCTCGCGAAGCAAGGCGTCAACATGCCGCTCGCCGTCGGTGCGGCGCTCGCCTCGCCTATCGACCTCGATGGCGTCATGTACCGCCCGCCCAATCTGGACCATTGGCAGGTTGTCCCCTTCGGTGCGCTGCTGACCGAACGCTTCGGCGTTCCCGTCTTCGCCCAGAACGATGCCACGCTCGCCGCCCTCGGCGAGCACTACTTCGGCGACGGTAAAGGCGTCGACGACCTCATCTATCTGACCGTGAGTACTGGTGTGGGCGGTGGCATTGTGGCTGGCGGGAAACTTGTCCTTGGTGAGCGAGGGCTTGCTGGCGAACTGGGGCACATCCTGATCGCTGATGGCGGCTCGCGCGGTCTGTGCGGCCACGCCGGCTGCCTCGAATCTCTTGTCTGTGGCAAGGCCATCGTCCGCCGCGCGATCGAAGTGCTGCAGACCGGACGCCCCAGCGCCCTCAAACGCTACCTCGGCAACGAAGGTGCCATGCAAACTGTCGACGTCTTCACCGCGGCCGCGCAGGGCGATGCCCTCGCACAGGGAGTCGTCGATGCTGTGGCCCGCGACCTCGGTCGCGGCATCGTCAGCCTCGTGCATGTTTTCAACCCCCGGCGCTTCATCCTCGGGGGCGGCGTGATGAACAACTGGCAAGCCCTGGAGCAGGTGACTCGCGCCACGGTCGCCGAGTTCGCCATGCCCGGCTTCCTCGACCATCTCTCCATCAGCCTGACGCGCTTCGGCGACGACGTCGGTCTCGTTGGCGCTACCGCCTACGCCCTGCAGCGACTAGGTCGGAGGCCCGTATGACGGGGCCCTTCCTGCAGCAGACAAAAAGAGAGGCCGGCTCTCGAGCCGGCCTCTGGATTTCTGCGTAGATCCGCTCTATTGTCGCGTAGGCACTGGCTGTGCGCCAGCCATCGGCTCTGCGTCCACACGCAGGTCTGGCAGCCATGAGAGCGCCTTCGGGAAGTACCAGTTGAGGTTCCCCAGCAACTTCATCGACGCGGGGACGAGGATGATGCGCACGATGGTGGCATCGAGCAGCACCGCGACGCCTAGGCCGAAGCCCATCTCCTGCAGGCCAACCAGGTCACCCGCCGCGAACGACCAGAACACAGACACCATGATGAGCGCTGCGCCGGTGATCAGGCCACCCGTCGAGCGGATGCCGAAGGCCACGGAGCCGGTGTTGTCATGCGTCTGGTCAAACCGCTCGCGAATGCGGCTCAAGAGGAACACGTGGTAGTCCATCGAAAGGCCGAACAGCACCGAGAACAGGAACAGCGGTATCCACGCCTCGATGGTGGGCGATTTGCTGAAGATGTGCAGCCAGCCCTTCTGGAACACGAGCACGAGGATCCCGTACGTCGAGGCCACCGAGAGCAGGTTGAGCAGCACCGCCTTGATGGGTACGACGATGGACCGGAAGGCCACTGTGAGCAGGATCAGGCTGATGCCCATAACGAACCCGACCACGACGGGCCACGATTTGTTTGCCATGTGGAAGAAGTCCAGGTTGCCTGCTGTCTGGCCCGTCGCGTACACCTTGACGGGTGCCCCCGAGAACGCTTGTGGGACGTACTGGTGCCGCAGCCGCTGTATCGCGTCCTGTG
>JACQEE010000355.1 GCA_016200725.1 Chloroflexota bacterium | reverse complement strand
GGCTAATCGGCGCATCTCACTGCGCACGCGCTACAATGCGTACGATTTCCTTGTGCGAGGCGCCATGGACAAGTCACTCTTCGGACTCGAAGGTAAAGTCGCGCTTATCGCAGGCGGTGGGCGTGGCATCGGGCGCAGCAGTGCTCTCTACCTCGCCGAGGCGGGCTGTAAACTCGCCATCGTGGACATCGAGCCTGCGCACGCCGACGCAGTCGTTGGCGAGGCCAAGAAGGCCGGTCACGACGCCATCGGCATCATCGCGGACGTGCGCGAGTCGTCAGGAGTAGCCAAGGCAATGGCGGCGACGCTCAAGCGCTTCGGTCGCGTGGACGTGCTCGCCAACATCATCGCCACGAACTACTGGACAGACACACTTGAGTTGACCGAGGCGCAGTGGGACGACGTCGCCAAAGGAACGCTCCGGTACGCATTTCTGACCGCCCAGGCTGCGGCGAAAGCCATGATTGCCGGGAAGCACGGCGGCAGTATCGTCAGCATCGCTTCGATGAGCGGCATCGACGGAGCTCCGCGACATGTGGCCTATGGCGCGGCGAAGGCTGGGCTCATCCACATGACACGCTCACTGGCAGCCGAGTGGGGTCAGTATGGCATTCGGGTGAATGCAGTCGCGCCTGGGTCCATCCAGACGCCGAAGACCATCGCACGGACGACCCCAGAGCGCGACGCCACGCTCAAGTCCATCATCCCCCTCGCCCGGCGCGGCGTGCCCGACGACATCGGCAAAGTGGTGCTCTTCTTTGCCTCCGACCTCGCTGCTTACGTCACGGGCCAGACGGTGCTCGCGGACGGCGGCGCGACGTGCAACTTCTCCTTCCCGCCACGGTAGGCGCCGGTTGACGACCCTCGACCGTGCCAACGCGGAGACCGCTCAAACGCGGACGATGAGCGGCGCCACCGTATCGCGCTACCGCTGGGTGATCGTGGCGGCGTTGGTGGCCGGCTCATGGTCTATGAGCGTGCCCTCGATCTCCTTCGGCGTGATGCTGCCTCGTATCAGCGACACGTTGCACCTCTCCGATCTGCAGAAGGGGTGGCTCGGCTCATCACTGCGCATCGGGAACGTCCTGGTGACCGTGCCCGTGGCGATGTACTTCAGCCGCTTCAACCCTGTGCGCCTGACCGCGATCACACTCGCCTTCAGCGCCCTCTTCACATTTATGCAAGGACTGGCGCCCGCTTTTGCCGTGCTGTTCGTGGCGCGGATGGGATTTGGGTTGAGTTTCTCGATGCGTACACCGGCGCGGGCAATCATCGCGCACCAATGGTTCCCGCTGAATGAGATTGCCTTCATGAATGGCCTTACCATCGGCCTGGGCAGCATCGCTGAGGCGACGACGCTGGCGTTGACGCCTCTGATACTGGGTGCGACGGACAGTTGGCGTGCAACCTACTACATCTTCGGCAGCTTCGTGGTGGCCGTGCTGGCATTCTGGCTGCTCTTCGCTCGGAGCAGGCAGTCGGCAACTCGAGAGGCGGAAGAGCGGCTGGTGGGGCCCGTCTCCCTCCGGCGCGTGATGCGCTATAAAGAGGTATGGCTGATCGGGCTCGGCGGCATGGGCGCCTCGTATTCGTGGTGGGTCTTCGGCACATTCTGGCCGACATACATGCTGGAGCAACACGGCGTGTCGGTGAAGCAGAGCGGCTGGCTCTTCGCGATGAACTCTACCGGCACCCTACCTGCATCCCTGCTGCTCGGGCTGCTTGCCTCGCGGCTGGGACACCGCAGGCTGATCCTCGTCGGCTGCGGGCTGCTGATGTTCGGCGCCTCGCTGGGACTGCTAGCCACGACGTCGACGCCGCTGCTCGCCGTCCTGATGTTCTGCGCCGGGATGGGCTGGGGCTATATGCCCGTCGCCCAGGCGATCCCGTACGAACTCCCCGGCCTGGAGCCGCGAGGCATTGCGGTGGCCTTGTCCATCCAGACAGCAATGCTTTTCATGGGAGGAGTCCTTGGCCCGGTGATGACAGGTGCGATCTCGGACACTACCGAATCGTTGCGCGCGGCGCTCACTGTAGGCGCGGTGTCCCCGCTGTTGCTCGTCGTCTCGGCATTGCTACTAGGAGAGCGACCACGCGTGAAAGCAGTGGCATGACAGCGGGCGACATTCACGAAACTTGTAACGGGGGACGCACAATGAAACTCGGCATCATGATCGAAGGGCAGGAAGGGCTGACATGGGAGCGATGGTCGCGACTCTGCCGCGCCACGGAGGACTTGGGGTTCCACTCGCTCTGGTGCTCCGACCACTTCATGTCGCTCATGGGCGATGTGCGGCAGTCGGCACTGGAAACCTGGGTCGCGCTTACTATCGCGGCACATGAGACGAAGCGGGTGCGCTTCGGCCCGCTCGTCTGCTCGATGACCTTCCGCCACCCCTCGCTGCTGGGACGCATGGCGGCGCAGGTGGACGTGCTCTCCGGCGGCCGCCTCGAGGTCGGCGTTGGCGCGGGCTGGAACGTCGCCGAGCACGAGGCCTTCGGACTGCCCTTTCCGCCACTCAAGCAGCGCATGGACATGCTCGAGGAAGGCGTGCAGGTGCTGCGCTGCCTCTGGGGCAAAGAGCCGGCAACCTTCGAGGGGAAGCATTACCGGCTCAAGAACGTACAATGCTATCCGAAGCCAGCGCAGTCGCCACTGCCGATCGTCATTGGGGGGACGGGCGAGAAACGCACGCTGCGCATCGCGGCGAAGTACGCGCAACACTGGAACGCCGTCGGCGTCAACGCCGAGACGCTGCGCGCGAAACGGGCAGTACTCGAGCAGCGCTGCACCGAGGTGAAGCGCGACCATCGGGAGATTCGCGTGTCGGTGATGGGTGGCTTCATTACCGGCAAGGACGACGCTGGCCTGAAGGCACACCTCGACCGCATAGCCTCGTTCATGCCTGCGCTCAAGCGCGCCGATCGAGATCAGGTCCTCGCAGCGCTAAAGTCGCGTGGCTGGCTGTACGGCACCTCGGCGCAGATCGTCGAGCAACTCAAGGCCTTCGAGGCGGCTGGCACAACCGAGTTCATGCTCCAGCACCACGATCAGGAAAACTTTGGCGTCCTCGAGATGATCGCCAAGGATGTTCTGCCGAAGGTAAGATAGGGGTAGGAGGCGAGCGATGATCCTAAAGGTTATCCCAGTGACCGCCTTCGTCGAGAATGCCTACATCCTCGCGGATGAGAAGACCAAAGAGGCGGTCATCTTCGATCCAGGGGGCGAGGCTGACCGCATCCTCGAGGTCGTCGACGAACTGGGCGTGACGGTGAAGTACATTCTGGACACCCACGGGCACATGGATCACGTCGGCGGCGTGGCCAAAGTAAAAGAAGCCACCGGCGCAGAGTTCGGCATCCACGGCGACGACGTGCTCCTCATCAAGCGCCAGCCTGCATCGTACGCGCTGCGCCTGATCCCCGACTACGCCGATCCGCCGGAGCCGGACTTCACGGTGAACGACGGCGACGAGTACAGCGTCGGCGAGATGAAGATCAAGGCCATCACGACGCCCGGCCACACGATGGGCAGCACTTGCTATCTCGTCGACGGCATCCTCTTCGCCGGCGACACGCTCTTCCAAGGCAGCGTCGGCCGCACGGACTTCCCGGGCAGCAGCAGCGAAGCGCTCGTGCAGAGCATTCGCGGTAAGTTGTTCGAGTTGAGCGATGACACCGTCGTCCTACCCGGCCACGGCGGCGACACGACGATCAAGCAAGAGAAGATGCACAACCCCTTTGTGGGGCTGCGTGCGAGGCTGTGGACGCCATAGGCGCAGCCTTAGGCTGGAAAGAACAAGAGGGCGGCCAGTTGGCCGCCCTCTTTCATTGCCAGCGCCGTCAGTTACTTCCTCGCGGCCACCTTGGCTGGCGTCTTCTTGCTCTTCAGTTTCGGCTTCACATCCTTGGCGATCATCTCGATTGAGCGCATGACGGCCTTGTGCGGCGTCTTGAACGACTGCATGAAGAGCAGCGCCTCGTCGACGCCGGCGTCGGAGACGAACTGGAGCACTTCGCGGCAGGTCTCTGCGCTGCCGATGCAGGCGCCGCCAGCCTTCACCACCTCTTCGAGTGTGATGTTCTTCATCTGCTCCTGATACGACTTGAAGAACTCCATGTTCCATTCGTAAGACTTTGGCGGCTTGCCATCGATCCACGGGGCGAACAACTGGCGCACGTAGTCGCCGTACATGTGGAAACTCGGCCCCTGGAGTGCGAGGGCCTCTTTGTCCGTCCGTGCGCACAGCGTGTGCACCCAGAGGGCGAATCGGTTATTGACAAACGCCCCGACCGGCCGCGCCTCCTTGATCTTCTCCCGGTACAGTTTCACGTAGTCATTCGACTTCCCGGTTCCGATGCCGAACGCGAGCGCGCCCAACCCATTCTTTCCAGCGAACTCCACGGTGCTGGGCTGCGTGCAGGCCACCCACATCGGAGGGTGCGGCTTCTGCACAGGCTTGGGAACGACCTTGCGCGGTGGAACAGGGAG
>JACQEE010000360.1 GCA_016200725.1 Chloroflexota bacterium | reverse complement strand
GATGGTCGTCTGCAGTGACAGCCAGAAGTCCTCGAACGGCCCCACATAACCCGATGCCGGCAGCCAGCCCAGATGCACGGCGAACAGGAAGATCAGCATGATGCCGAGCCAGAAGTTCGGCGTCGAGATGCCCCACAGCGCGACGAGATTCACGGCGTAGTCGATGGGCGTGTTCCGCTTCACCGCCGAGATCACCCCGGCCGTCACGCCGATCGAGAGCGAGAAGAAGATCGCCATCAGAGCGAGCTGCAGCGTGACCGGGAATTTCTGCGCGATCAGCGTCAGCACCGGCTCCTTGAGGCGCATCGACTCGCCGAGGTTGCCGGAGAGCACGCCGCCCATCCAATAGAGGTACTGGATGTGAAGAGGCTGATCGAGCCGGTACTGCTGGCGGATCTGCTCCAGCACGGCGGGGTCGCGCTCCTCGCCCGCCATGGCGAGCGCCGGATCGCCGGGGAGCAGCTGCTGCAGGCCGAAGATGATCACCGAGACGAAGAACAGGGTCGGGACCAGCTGCAGCAGGCGTTTGCCGAGGAACAGTAGCATTCGCAGCAGACCCCTCGCCCCAGTGGGGACGGCAGAGCGTCAGTCGACTACGCCGAGGGCCTGACCCCTTTTCGCCGCCCCGCCCGAGCCTTCTGAGCAGGCCGAATGAGCACCTCGGCGGGTATGCCGAGCTCGGCATGCAGCTTTCGGATCATGGCGATCGACAGGTTGCGCTTTCCGTTCAGAACTTCCGCCACGCGCGTGCGGGTGCCTATCATAGGCTCGAGGTCCTTGCGCGTGAGGCCCTGCTGCTCCATCCGAAACTTGATGGCTTCGATGGGATCGGGCGGGTCCATCGGATAGTGCTTATCCTCGTAGGCCTCGATCAGGGTAGCCAGCACGTCGAGTTCGTCGGCCTCGGGCGTCCCTTCCTCGGCATCCATCAATGCAGCCGCGCGCGCTAGCGCCGCGTCGTGGTCAGCCTCGGTCTTGATGGGGTGAATCTCGAGCACGTCACACCTCTTCCGCGTCAATGGCATCGTATGCCGCGTGGCTCCCCACAAAGCGAATGTAGACGACGCCCTTCACATAGTTGACCTTCACGACAAGCCGGTACTTGTTGCCGCAGACGTTGAATACGGCTCGCCGATCCTTCAAAACGCTTGCAGAGCCGTATTGCCTCTTGAGATCGGCCGGGTCGCTCCATGTGGCCTTCTTGACGTCGGCGTACCAACCGTCAAATGCAGCTCTAACCGCTCTCTGATCCCTGTGCCCAGCCAGCGAATCTGTGAATTCTCTGAGAGCACGTCGGGAGAGAATCCGCATCCCCAACCACTAGCATGCGCCCAAAATGGGCGCAATCTCGATATGCCGCGTGAAGGCGCGGCTACGGCCTGAGCTTCACCCCCACCACGCGCACGAGGCCGTCGGGGAGCTGGGTATAGCCCTCGAGCTTGGCGGTATGGGCGATGATCACCAGGCGATGATAGAGGTAGATGATCGATCCTTCCCTGAGATACTTGTCGGCGATCTTCGCGTAGATCGCCTTGCGATCCTCGAGCTTGCCGACCTTGCGGGCATCGTCGAGCCACTGGTCGACGTCCTTGTCGCAGAAATGCCCATTGTTCTGCGGCGCCTTGCACTTGTGGAAGATGTAGCTGTTGCCGTCGGGGTCGACACGGCCCGACCAGCCGATGAAGAAGGCCTGGAAGCGACCCTCTTCGGCCTCCTTGAGCGAGGTGGCGAACTCGGTGACGCGGATCTTCATGTCGAAGCCGGCCTCTTGGGCCATGGCCTGGATGACCTCGGCGGCCTGCCGGCTTTCGGGATTGTTGGGGATCATGAAATCGACTGCGACGGGTGTCGCCATGCCGGCGTCGGCGAGCAGCTTCTTGGCCTTGGCCACGTCGCGGCCGGGCACCGGGAACTGCTGCTGGAAGTAGGGGCTCTTGGGGCTGACCCATTGATTGCCGGGCATCACCTCGCCGTTGAAGACGACGTCGGACAGCGCCTTGCG
>JACQEE010000359.1 GCA_016200725.1 Chloroflexota bacterium | reverse complement strand
CGCACCGTGTCCGCAGGCCAGTTACCGGCACAGTCGAGCGGGCTTTAAAGGCAGATACGTGAAACCCTTCGAATACCACGCGCCGGTCAGCCTTGCCGACGCGGTTGTGCTGCTGAAGCGGTCGAATGGCGCGCTCCGGCCTCTCGCGGGCGGGACAGATTTGATCGCGCAGATGAAAGCAGGGCGGCGTGAATCGGCGGTCGTCCTCAATGTGAAGCGCATCGCGGAATGCAAGACGCTGGCGTTCGAGAAGGATGGACTGCACATCGGTGCCGCCGTGACCTGCACGGCAATCGCGGGGAACCCTAAGGTTGCCAGTGCTTATCCTGTGTTGGTGCAGGGCTGCCGTTTGATCGGATCCGTTCAGATTCAGAATCGCGCGTCAATGGGGGGCAACATTTGCAATGCTGCGCCATCCGCCGATACGATCCCTGGCGCGATCTGCCTCGGCGCGCGAGTGCGCATCGCGGGACCGCGCGGCCGCCGCGAGTTGCCTCTCGAGGAGTTCTTCTCTGGTCCGGGCAAGACCGTGCTGGCATCGGACGAGATCCTCGTAGACATCGTAGTGCCACCTCCGGCTCCGCATAGCGCATCGGCGTACGAACGCTTCACGCCGCGCGCCGAAATGGACATCGCCTTCGCCGGCGTGGCCTCGTACCTTCGCCTCGATTCGAAGAGTGGCCGGTGCGCCGAGGCCCGCATCTGCCTCGGTGCGGTCGCCCCGACTCCACTAAGGGCGAGCCAGGCCGAGCGAGCGCTCGTCGGTCAGGCTGTCACCAAGGACACCATCCGCGAGGCTGCCAGGCGCGCGGCGATGGACGCGCAGCCGATCACCGATCAGCGCGCGAGCGCCGACTACCGCCGCGAACTCGTCCAGGTGCTGACGCGACACACCCTCGCCCAGTGCGCAAAGGATGTCGGGATGGCGCTGTGATGGACAGCAACACTCGACTAACATAAGGTATCGATATGCCCAAGCGGACGCTTACATGCGCGGTCAACGGCGAGCAGCAAGAACTGCTCGTGGATGCGCGCGCCACGCTGCTCGAGGTGCTGCGCGACCAACTGCGGCTCACCGGCGCCAAAGAGGGCTGCGGCGACGGCAACTGCGGGGCATGCAGCGTGCTCCTCGAAGGTGAGGTGGTCTGCTCATGTCTGGTCTTTGCCCTCGAGGTAGATGGCCAGCACGTGACCACCGTCGAAGGCATCGCTCCCAGCGGCGACCTTGACGCAGTGCAGGAGGCCTTCGTGGAGGAGGGTGGTCTGCAGTGCGGCATCTGCACGCCAGGCTTTATCGTGGCTACCAAAGCGCTGCTCGCGCGAATCCCCAACCCGACAGAGCAGGAAATCCGCCTCGCCCTCGCGGGCAACCTCTGCCGCTGCACCGGCTATGACAAGATCGTGCGGTCGGTGCAGGCCGCAGCGAAAGGAGGCCGCGCGTGACGACCACGGACTATCGTGTGATCGGACAGACGATGTCGCGCGTGGACGCCCTCGACCGCGTAACTGGCCGCGCCACCTTCGGCGCCGATTTCACGATGCCGGGCACCTTGATCGGACGCATCGTCCACAGTCCGCACGCACATGCCGTCATCAAGCGCATCGACTACTCGGAAGTGCTAAAGGTGCCAGGCGTCAAGGCAGTGATCACCGGGGCCGACTTCCCGGATATCGTGAACGACGCCCACGTCTCAGGCAACGCCGAGTACTCGATCGGCCCCGACAATCTGCGTCGCCTGTGGATGGCGCGCGAGAAGGTGCTGTTCGAGGGCCATCCGATCGCGGCCATCGCGGCGATCGACGCTCACGCCGCCGACGAGGCCGTCCGGCTGATCGAGGTGGAGTATGAGGTGCTCAAGCCGGCCATTACGCTCGACCAGGCGCTGGCCGACGGCGCGCCGCTGCTGCACTCCAACCTGAAGATGCATACACTCGGCGACATGCCGAAGAAGCCGAGCAACGTGGCACAGCATGTCGAACTTGGCCACGGCGATGTTGAGAAGGCCTTCGCCGAGTCGGACGTTGTCCTCGAGAACTAGTACCGGACACAGCGAGTACACCAGGGTTATATCGAGCCGCAGGCCTCGACCGCGTGGGTCGACCCCTCGGGCCATGTGACGGTGTGGACATCGATCCAAGGCGTGCACTGGGCCAAGGCTGACCTTTCAGCGATCCTGCAGGTTCCACACAGCAAACTTCGCGTCGTGCCACTAGAGATTGGCGGAGGCTTCGGCGGCAAGG
>JACQEE010000354.1 GCA_016200725.1 Chloroflexota bacterium | reverse complement strand
TGCCCGCGGGGGCGGCGACGCCCCCGACTTTGGCGACTGAGCGCGACTTGAGGGCGTAGGCGGCGAAGTCGTCCACGTGCATCCGGCTCCCGGGCGGCACGTACTCCGGTCGGGCGAGGAGCGCCAACGAGCCCAGACCGAGGAACAGCGCGACGGGGGCGGACGCGAGCAGAACCGTCCAGCGCCGCTTCATGGCCCGTTCAACAACTCGACCCCGTACGGCCGTTCCGCGCTACGGACTGTCGGAAGGGTCCCAAGTGAGGAAGCTGACGAAGATCGCCCAGAATCCCCTAGTCGCCGTATAGACAATCCTCTCACCCTCCAGTCGCCCATAGAAGCTCAGTGTGGCCTCATAGCCGCCCCGGTCATAGTCTTGCGGGGAGAGCAAGTAACCCATCCAACCGTTGACGTGGCTCGCTACCAGTACGGTGGCCTGTTCCAAAGTGGGTCTGAGCCCTGTGCGTATGGCGTCGCCGAGCCCCGAGGACGGTTCACCGGGAACGCCGACGAATTCGAGTCTTCCGAGTCGGAAAGCAGACAAATAAGCCTCATTTGGCGCAAACGCCTCGATGATTGTGCTGGCGAGCCTATCGGTCGTCCCATATACGCGAGCAAAGGTAGGGTGCGGCGATACGGTGTCAAGAGCAACATGGGATCGGCCAACCAGCAAGTGCACCGCGGCGTCGGGGAATTGGTTACCCTGCTCGGACACCCACGCGATCCGCCTCGGCGCGCCTGCGATGCCGGTCAAGAACCGCCCCACGAAGTTGTCCACCCGCTCGCGGGGCGTCGCGCCCGGTGCGGCGGGCGATACGTCGCCGAGCGCCCCCATCAGCACGGGCGCGCCGATGCACCGCGCCAGCGCCCCCGGCCAATCCCCACGGGTATGCATCTCCTCCGGCCCGTAGAACACCGCGTGCGCCGCATAGCAGGCAAAGATCGGCACGGTGGCGCCGTCGGCGGTCAGGCCCTCGACCAAGTAGCCGGTCGGATCGGGCTTCGCCCCCGGCCGACGTCCCCTGTTCAGGGGCAAGGACGCCGCCGCCACGCTCACCCGCCTCAGCTCTGCCGGAGTGGCCTCTAGCCCGCGACGGATCGCCGAGGCTACCGCGTCCGCGTACCAAGTGAGCATCGCGGGCCGGTAAGTGGAGATCCCCGGCACCGGGAACGTCATCCGCTCGTTCAGCATCTGGCTGTCGGGCGCGCAATGGGTGTGGGTGGCGCAAAGAAACAACTCGACCCCGTTCGGAAGTCGCGACCGAACCTCCCGAACCAGGCTCTCGGGCACGGTGAGCAGTTCGCATGAGGCGATCGCGAGGCGCGTCTTATCCTGCTCAAGCACTGCCACCCGCACGAACAGCCTGTCGCCTCCCGGCTTGGAGAGCCGCCCACCGCGTGCGGTATAGCCCCCAAGCGGCAAGGCGCCGGGCGGGGTGAGATCGCCGATCGCAGTACGCAGCAGCAGCGGGCTGGCTGCCTGGAGCGCGACAAGAGCGCCAAAAATCATAAGGCGCTCACGACCCGGTGGGAGCCGACTTCAACTTCTGCTGCACCCGGGCGAGGTTCTTGCGCGCGGGGTCGTCGCCCGGCGCAAGGGCCAGATAGGCTTTCCAAACGCGCTCGCTATCACTCAAGAGGTTCAGCCGCTCGTACGAATGAGCAAGCACCCGGAAGCTGTTTGCATGCGGCTTCAGAGCCAAAGAAGGCTCGAGGAGCGCGGGGACCTTGGCGTAAAGCTTCTGCTGAAAGTAGAAATTCGCCTCCGGGAACGGTCCATCGGCCTGGGCGGCATTGGCCTTGCGGAACCCCACGTAGACGGCAAGCGCCTCGTCCATGCGCTCGACGTTCTCGAGCATGTAGCCCAGAGTGTCGGCGATGCCGTAGTCGGAGGGCCTGAGCGCGTTCTGCATGCGCAACAGCTGCACGTCGCGCGGGTAGTCGCCGTCCTCATACCAGATGTCCACTTGGCGGTCCATCCAGTTGAACGCCACGTCCATGATCGCATCGACCCGACTCGGCTCGGCGCCGCCTTGCGCACAAGCAAGAGTCGCCACGACCACCAAGACGAACACGAACGTCGCTCTCATACCTTCTCCAACGCGGCCTTGACCGCCTCTTGCACCAATCCCGGGTTGGCTTGCCCGCCCGTCGCCCTCATCACTTGTCCGACGAAGAATCCGGCCACCCCGGTTTGGCCCGACTTGTATTTCGCAACCGAAGCTGGGTTGGCCTCGATCGCCTCCCGCACCGCCGCCTCGATCTGGTCGCGGTCGCTGATCTGAACCAGCCCCTTTGCCAGCACGACCGCCGAGGGCATTTCGCCGGATTCGAAGGATTCGGCGAAAACCTCCTTGGCCGTCTTGCCGCTGATCGCATCGCTCTCGATGAGTTTGACCAAATCGACCAAGTGGGCCGGCGTGATCTTCGATGCCTTCCAACCGATTCCGTCCTCGTTCAGCCGCTTGGCGAAGTCGGAGTTCATCCAGTTGCACACGGGCTTGGGCGGCGCGCCGAGCGCCACCGCCTGCTCGAAGAACTCGGCCCAGGCTTGGTCGGCGGTGAGCAAGGCGCAGTCTTGAGCGCTCAACCCGGACTGTTCGGCGTAGCGGCGGGCCTTGGCGAGCGGCAACTCGGGCAATGATGTCCTCGCCCTTTCCCGCATCGCCTCGTCGAACGCCATCGGCCCGAGGTCGGGGTCGGGATAATCGCGGTAGTCGTTCTCCTCCTCCTTCGTGCGCATCGGGAAGCTCTCCTCGCGCCCCTCGTGCCAGCCGCGCGTTTCCTGCCGAATGCGCTCGCCGCGCCCGAGAGCGGCGATCTGGCGCTCGATCTCGTATCGAACTCCAAGCTGAACGGAGCGGAACGAGTTGAGGTTTTTCAGCTCGGTCTTCGTGCCGTATTCAGCCGAGCCCTCGGGTCGGACCGAGATGTTCGGCTCGCATCGCAGCGAGCCCTCCTCCATCTTGCCGTCGCACACGCCGAGGTAGAGCAGGGTGCTGCGAAGCTGGACCAGATACTCTTTGGCTTCCTCCGCCGATTCGATGTCGGGTGGGAAGTCGGTGACGATCTCCATGAGCGGCACGCCCGAGCGGTTGAAATCGACCCCCGAGCCGCCCGCGGGTAGGTGCATGAGCTTGCCCGTGTCCTCTTCCAGATGCACGCGCCGGATGCGCACGCGTTTGATCGATCCGTCCGCTTTGGGAATGTCGATCCAGCCCGCGTAGCCAATGGGGTTGGTCTCGCCATATTGGCTCACTTGGTAGCCCTTGGGTAGGTCGGGATAGAAATAGTTTTTGCGGTGGAATACCGAGTTGGTGGCGATGGTGCAGTTCAAGGCGAGCGCGGTGCGCAGCACCATTTCGGTAGCGGCCCGGTTGGGCACGGGCAGGCTGCCGGGCAGGCCCAGGCACACGGGGCACACGCGCGTGTTCGGCTCGCCGCCAAAGGCCACCGGGCAGCGGCAGAACATCTTCGAGCGCGTATCGAGCTCGGCGTGAACCTCCATCCCGATGCTGGCGAGGTAGCTGGGCATTCGGCATGGCGAGTTTACCGGCGAGATATTGCCTTGTCCGGGCAAAACCCCTATACTGGGCGCATGAAGCATCTCGGAATCGTCACCGCCCTCCTTCTCGCGCTCGCTGTTGCCCTCGCCGGCTGCGGCGGCTCGATGGAGGCCAAACTCGTCGGAAAGTGGAAGGGTACCGCGAATCTGCCTAAGGACAAGGCGAACGACCCGATGGCCGCCATGGCCCAGGCGATGCTCGCCAATATCAGCCTCGAACTCAAGAAGGACAAGACCTTCGTGAT
>JACQEE010000353.1 GCA_016200725.1 Chloroflexota bacterium | reverse complement strand
CACCATGTTGATGAAGGCCAGCACCGCCATCGGCATCGCCAGGTACTGGGCGGCCTCGGGGAACAGCGGGTAGTTGAAGCGCAGGATGCCGTAAGTGCCCATCTTCAGCAGCACGCCGGCCAGGATGACCGACACGGCGGTCGGCGCCTCGACGTGGGCGTCGGGCAACCACGTGTGGAACGGGAAGACCGGCACCTTGATGGCGAAGGCGATGTAGAAGGCGATGAAGACGAACCACTGGAAGGGCGGCGCCCACTCCTGCGGACGGGTCTTCCCGATCTCGGCCAGCCGCACGATGTCGAAGGTGTGCGGCGTGCTGTAGAAGTACAAGCCGATGATGCCGAGGAACAGCAACACGCTGCCCGCCAGGGTGTAGAGGAAGAACTTGATCGCGGCGTACTCCCGGCGCGGCCCGCCCCAGATGCCGATGAGGAAGTACATCGGGAGCAGCATCACTTCCCAGAAGATGTAGAACAGGAAGAAGTCCAGCGCGCAGAAGGTGCCCATCATTCCCGTCTCCAGCAACAGGAAGAGGGCCATGTAGCCCTTGATGCCCTTCTCGATGTTCCAGCTGGCCAACGTGCAGATGAAGGACAGCAGCGCCGTGAGGATCACCATCGTCACGGAGAGGCCGTCGACGCCGACGTAGTACTCGATGTGGAAGGACGGCAGCCATGGCGCGCGCTCGACGAACTGCATCGCCGTCGAGGAGCGATCGAACTCCATGAAGAGGAGGACGGCCAGGGCCAACGGCACGGCCGCGGCGCTGGCAGCGACCGTCTTGAGGATCTTCTCCTCGCGGCTCGGCACGCACAGCACGGCAAGCGCGCCCAGGAGGGGCACGAATATCATCAGTGTCAGTAGGTAGCTGCCCATCGAAACCTTCCTCCTCGGAGCCTCAGTAGACGAGCGATAGAGTAACGATGAAGATCAGGGTCAAGGCGAACGCGGCGATCAGGTAGTCCTGAACGCGCCCGGCCTGGATCCGCCGGAACTTCTGCCCGATGTCCAGAACCGAATCGCCAACCCAATTCACCAGGCCGTCGACCAGATACAGATCGATGCGCCCGGAGATATCGGAGACCACCACGGTCGCCCGGGCACACCAGTTGACCACGCCGTCGATGACGCCCAGGTCGAACCTGGCGAGCCACTCCTCGAAAGCCAAGAGCGGCCTCACCACGAACGCGCCGTAAAATTCGTCGATGTAGTACTTGTTCTTGAGCCAGCGGTACGCCGTGGGGAAGCGCTCGGCCACGGCGTCGGCGTTGATGGCGCCCGCGAAGTACGTCAGGTACGAGAGCACGAAGCCGAAGATCACCGCTATTATCGAGGCCACCATCGCGATGGAGTGGGCGGCGCCGTGGTGTCCGCCACCGTGGTGCGCGGCGTGCCCGCTCAACGCCTCGACGGCGTCGTGGGCTGCCGGCGCGTAGTCGGCCAGCGTCGGCTTCTGGACCATCTGCTCGAACCAGCCGCCCCACCCGGCCGAGACCGACAGTCCCGCCAGGATCACCAGCGGCAGCACGATCACGGCCGGCGACTCGTGGGCGTGGTCGTACTTGTGGTGGTCCCGCGGTTCGCCGAAGAAGGTGAGGAAGATCAGCCGGAACATGTAGAAGGTCGTGAGCGAGGCGCCCACCGTGCCGAGGATGAAGAGCAGCAGGTGGCGCTTGTGGTCCAGGCCGAACTCCAGGCACGCGCCCAGGATGGCGTCCTTGCTGTAGAAGCCCGACAGCGGCGGCACTCCGCAGAGCGCCAGCGTCGCGACGAACATCGTCAGGAAGGTCCACGGCATCTTCTTGCGCAGCCCCCCCATCTCGGGCATCTCCTGCGAGTGGAGTCCGTGGATCACGCTGCCGCTGCCGAGGAACAGACACGCCTTGAACCAGGCGTGGGTCATCAGGTGGAACAGGCCCGCGGTGTAGCCGCCGACGCCCAGGCCCATCACCATGTAGCCGAGCTGGCTCACGGTAGAATAGGCCAGCACGCGCTTGATGTCGGTGGCGCAGATGGCGATGGTGCCGGCGAAGAAAGCCGTGATGCACCCGGTGTAGGCGATGACGATCAAAGCCTGCGGCGTGAAGATCGGATAGAGACGGCCGACCATGTAGACGCCGGCCGCGACCATCGTGGCCGCGTGGATCAGGGCCGAAACCGGAGTCGGACCCTCCATTGCGTCCGGAAGCCAGACGTGCAAGGGGAACTGCGCCGATTTGCCGACGGCGCCGCAGAAGAGGCAAACGCCGGCCAGCGTGAGCCACTGCACGTCGACCAGACCCAGCAGGTGCGCCGTGCCCGTGACCTTGCCCGCAGCCACGGCGGTGAAGATGTCCTGATAGCCGAAGGTCCCCAGCTGTGTCCAGAGGATCATGATGCCCAAGAAGAAGCCCACGTCGCCGACGCGGTTGGTGAGGAAGGCCTTCTTGGCGGCGTCGGCCGGGGCTTGCCGCTCGCTCCAGAACCCGATCAGGAAGTAGGACGACACGCCCACCAACTCCCAGAAGCAGTAGAGGAACAGCAGGTTGTCCGAGAGCACCAGGCCCAGCATGCTGAAGCTGAAGAGCGACAGGTAGGCGAAGAATCGCGAGTACTTCGGATCGCCGTGCATGTAGGACGTCGAGTAGACATGCACCAGCGAACTGACTCCGCAGACCACGATCAGCATCACCGCGGTGACGTTGTCGACCAGGACTCCGACCTGCACGGGGACGACCCCCAGGGTGAACCAGTCGAAGACCCAGCGATAACCCCATGTCGGATTCCGCACGCCCAGGGCTTCGCGGGCGATGAAGCAGCTGCCGGCGAGCGAGGCGACGATGGCGGCGATGGAGACCCAGTCGCCGCCGCGGGGCAGCTTGCTACCGCGGAAGATCTGGACCAGGAACGCCGCCAGTGGCAGCAGCAGGACCAGGAGCGCGACGTCTATTACGAGTGAGTGCGTCATTTGAATCCAACCCTTGACGGTCTCCGACGGCTAGGCCCGCTGGGGGGCGTCGTCCTCGGGGACCTCGTCCTTGAGCAGGGAGAGCTTGTCGACTTCGATGGTGTCGAACCTCTGGTAGACCGCCATCAGCAGACCCATGAAGATCACGGCCTCCGAGGCGGCCAGCATGATGACCAGGATGGCGAAGGTTTGACCGCCGATCGGGTCGGCCACGAACCGTGAGAAGGCCACGAGATTGAGGTTCGCCGCGTTGAGGATCAGCTCCACGCCGACCAGGATGCTGATGCTGTTACGGCGCGTCAACACGCTGAAGACGCCCAAGCAGAAGAGCGTCGCAGCCACAATCAGATAGGGTGTCAGGCCGATGACCACCATGCTCAGTCGACCTCCTTGCGGACCAGGGTCGCCGCGCCCAGCACCACGATCAGGAGCACGATGGAGCTGTACTCGAAGGGCACCAGGTAGTCTCCCATGAAGCCCATCCCGATGGCCCGCGAAGTCGGCGCGTAGTCCGGCAGCACCTTCAGGACGGGCCAGCGCACGGTGCAGATGAAGGTGACGAGGGCCAGCCACAGAGAGCCTGCGATCGCCGCGCCGGTCTTGACGTGCGTGAACTGGGTCTCCAGCGTCACGTCCGCGATGCGGTGCGTCAGCATGATGCCGAACACAATCAGCACCAGGATGCCGCCCGCGTAGAGCAGCACTTGCACCGCCGCCAGGAAGTCGGCCGACAGGAACACGTAGAGCCCCGCCACACCGATGAAGGTGAGAAGCAGCGAGAACACGTTGTAGACCAGCTTTCGCGAGAACGCTGCGAGCCCGGCGCCCGCAAGCGTCAAGGCGACGAAGATGTAAAACACCGCGGCCTGAAACATGGCATCCATCGTCTGTCTCCCGGCCGCCGGCTCAGCCGGCGGCCGTACCTCCCGGCGCGCTGCCCTCGGGGGCGGCGGGCGCCGGCGTCGGCGGCTTCGGCGGAGCGGGCGGCGCGGCCTGGGCCGGTGCCGCCTTCGGCTTCT
>JACQEE010000046.1 GCA_016200725.1 Chloroflexota bacterium | reverse complement strand
TCGTCCTGGCTCAGGGCTTCGAGCGCTGCTCGCGTGTGGTCGAGGCCGCCCTGCCAGAGGCCATGGGCGAGTTTACGCCCCGAGTCGGTGAGTCCGCAGAGGACGACGCGCCTGTCTTCGGGGACGCCGGAGCGCACTACGAGGTTGCGGTCGACGAGGCGGTCGATCAGCGCAGTGGCCGTCGGGAGCGTGACGCCGAGGGAACCGGCGATGTCGGAGACGCGGGCGGGGCCGTCGGTGTGGAGAAAGAGGAGGATCTTCAACTGGGGCATCGTCAGTTCGCACTCCATCCACTCGCGCGGCGCAGGGTTTCGCGTGGAGCGCACGAGTTCTTCGAGCAGGCGGAGGGTGCTCTGGATCAAGGAAGGCTCTGGATTGGAGCTAGGCACGTATTTTCCTGTTTGCACGTTCTAACGTATAAGGATAGGGGTGTAGCAGGCCTGAATCAAGGTGATGCGTCAGGACTGTGACGCTGACCTTGGCATGGCAGAACGCTGTTGAGAGCATCCAAGCAGGCTAGTTCAGGGGCAGGTGGTAGAGTTTCGCGGGGTTTTCCACCAGCACCTTGCGCCGCTCTGCTTCAGGCCAGTCCTGCATCGAGGCCTTGATGTACTTCTGCGACTCCGGCCATGTACACGTGGGGTGCGGGAAGTCGGACTCCCAGAGAATGTTGTCGATGCCTATGGAGTGCCGCATCTCGGCGCCGAAGACCTCGAACCAGAAATTCACGTAGCACTGGCGGTGGAAGTACTCGCTGGGCTTCTTGGTCATCTTCTCGCGGGCCAGCGCCTGGCGATCCCACTGGTGATCGGCAACCTCGAGGAGGTAGGGCACCCAGCCCATGCCGCTCTCTGATGAGACCCACTTGAGTTTGGGGAAACGTTCGAGGATGCCGGAGAAGAGCACGGTGCTCATCACGGCGGTGTTGGATGAGATCGTGCGCGTCGAACTCTCCGCGAGGCGGAACATGAGCGGGCGGCTATCGGTGGGCTCGTTGACCTTGAAGCCCATGCTGCCGCCGGAACCGATGTGCAGGTTGATGGATAGGTTCGAATCCTGAGCCGTCGCCCAGAGCGGATCCCAGTAAGGGTCGGAGATGTGGGGATAGCCGAACTGCTGGGGGAAGGCGAAGGCGTAGCCCTTGACGCCCATCTTCGCGGTGCGCTTGGCTTCGGCGACGGCCTTGTTCACGTCCCACATCGGCAGGTGGGCGAGGGTGATGAAGCGCCCGGGGTATGGCTTGTCCCACTCCTCGATCTGGTAGTCGTTGTAGGCACGGATACAGGCGATACGGAAGTCCTCGTCGTACATCGGATCGCTGAAGGTGTTGCCCGCGATGCCGGCGATGTTGGCGAAGAAAGTATGGACGTCGACGCCGTCCTGCTCCATCGCCTTGATGCGCTCGGCGGGCACGTAGGTGCTCTTGGGTACGTCCTCCCAGCGCGTCGGCACTTTGGTTCGGTCGGGCATGGCCCCGTGCACGGTGCCGACGCCGAAGGTGGACCGCGGCGTGCCGTAGATATACCACTGATCGGTGCCATTCTTCTCGCGGCGAATCTGGGGGATCTTGTCGCCCCACTTGTCGCGGGACATGCGCGAGGTCCAGGTGTGAGGCCCTTCCTGGAGGTGGTCGTCGGTGGAGATGACGCGGTATTTCATGGGTTGCTCCTGTCCCCCGAATTACCGGAGGGATTCTTCACTTCGCTCAGAATGACAGTCCTCAGTTGATCGGCAGGTGGAACAATTTGGCTGCGTTGTCGACAAGGACTTTCCGGCGCTCTTGCGCCGTCCAGTCCTTCATCGAGGCCTCGATGTACTTACGCGACTCGGGCCAGGTGCAGGTCGGATGCGGGAAGTCGGACTCCCAGAGGATGTTGTTGATGCCGATGTTGCGCCGGACTCCCGCGCCGTAGACCTCGAACCAGAAGTTGACGCAGCACTGACGGTGGCAGTACTCGCTGGGTTTGATGGTCATGCCCAGGCGCGCCAGCCCTTGGCGATCCCACTGGTGGTCGGCAACCTCGAGGAGGTAGGGCACCCAGCCCATGCCGCTCTCGGAAGAGACGACCTTGAGTTTGGGGAAGCGCTCGAGGATGCCGGAGAAGAGGATGGTGCTCATCACCTGGGTGTTGGCGGAGATAGTGCGCGTCGAGCCTTCGGCAAGCCGGAGCATGTCGCTCTGCTTTGTGTACTGCTGCTGCGCGGGGATGCCCATGCTGCCACCGGAGCCGATGTGCAGGTTGACCGAGAGATCGAGTTCCTGCGCCGCGGCCCAGAGCGGGTCCCAGTACTTGTCGGAGATGTGCGGATAGCCGAACTGCTGGGGGAAGGCGAAGGTAAGGCCGTGGATGCCGAGTTTGGCGGTGCGTCGCGCCTCCGCCTCGGCGGACTTCACGTCCCAGAGCGGCACCATCGCAAGGGTGATGAAGCGGCCCGGGTAGGGCTTCGACCACTCTTCGATCTGGTAGTCGTTGTAGGCGCGGATGCAGTCGATGCGGAAGTCCTCCGGATAGTCGGGAGTGCTGAAGGCGTGGCCGGCGACGCCGCCGACGTTGGCGAAGAAGGTGTGGACATCGACACCGTCCTGATCCATGGCCTTGATGCGCTCGGCGGGGACGTAGGTAGTCTTGGGGACATCGACCCAGCGCTTTGGGGGCTTAGTGCGGTCGGCCATCGCGCCGTGGACGATGGCCAGGTTTGCGGGGACGCGCTGCTTGCCGTAGAGCATCCAGCCGTCGGTGCCGTCGCCGTTGGGGGCGATACGGGGAATCTTGTCACCCCACTTCTGTTTGGACATGCGCGCCGTCCAGGTATGCGGCGCTTCCTGCATGTGGTCGTCGGTGGAGATGACCTTGTATTTCATGGATGCCTCCAACTGGCACGATTGTAGCGGTCGGGGCAAAGATGGGGAAGGGTTGCCGGAAGGACACAACCCTTGCCGCTACTCCGTGAGGCTTCTATGCTAACAGCGCACTGCACGTACGAGGTGTCCCATGGACTTCCGGTTCACCGCTGAGGAAGATGCGTTCCGAGCGGAAGTGCGCGAATTCATCAAGAAAGAGATGCCTGCGTCGCTGGCCGAGGCGATGGCGCAGGGCGAAGGCTACGAGCCGGAGTTGTGGGACCTGACTCGCACGCTCCGCAAGAAACTGGCGGCGAAGGGTTGGATCGGCGTGTCATGGCCGAAAGAGTACGGCGGCATGGGCAAGCCGCCCACGTACCAGGCGATCTTCAAGGAAGAGATGGCCTACTGGCGCTGCCCCGGCATCGATGCTCAGGCGTACCAACTCGGGCCGGCGATCATCGTGCATGGCACCGAGGAGATCAAAAAGAAGTACCTGGGCGGCATCGCGCGCGCCGAGGTGACATGGTGCCAAGGCTTCTCGGAGCCGAATGCGGGCTCTGATCTCGCATCGCTGCAGACGCGGGCGGTGCGCGACGGCGACGACTGGGTCATCAACGGCCAAAAGATCTGGACGTCGGGCGCGCACACGGCGGATTACATCCACCTGCTGGCGCGGACGGACCCGAACGCGCCGAAGCACAAGGGCATCACATATTTCCTCTTCTCGATGCATACGCCCGGAGTGACGGTGAAGCCTATCCGGCAGATGGACAACGGCCAGGGCTTCAACGAGGTCTACTTCGATAACGTGCGCATCCCGGCGAACTCGGTCTTCGGCGAGGTGAACCGCGGCTGGTACGTGGCGACGACGACGCTCGACTTCGAGCGGTCGAACGTGGCGAACTCGGCGGCGGCGCGGCGCAACCTCACCGACCTGCTCGCCTTTCTGAAGGGCACGCCGACGGGCAAGTACCTCCTGCGGAACCCGCTGCTCCGCTATCGTTTCGCCGACATGATGGTGCAGAACGCGGTGGCGCGGAATCTCTCGTACCGCGTGATCGCGATGCAGGCGAAGGGCCTCGTGCCGAACATGG
This sequence comes from Chloroflexota bacterium, assembly GCA_016200725.1. Next base: position 16,824 of record JACQEE010000046.1, on the reverse strand, counting down.
AGGCGTCGCTGGCGAAGTTGTTCTCCGCTGACGCCAACGCCAACGCGGCCTGGTTCGCGATGGATACGGTGAGCCTGTACGGCCAGTTGGAGCCGGGGACGAAGTACACGCCGTTACTCGGCCAGATCGAACGCTCGTATCTGCGGACGGGCTGCCGCGTGGGCGGCGGGTCGCCGGAGATCCAGCGCAACGTCATCGCGCAGCGAGGGCTGGGACTGCCGCGGTAGGCGAGACGAAGACCCGACCCAGATTCTGGGCCTGCAACAGGCCCAGAATGACAGGGTACGTGAGTCGCGCAGCGAGGGTTCGACTTCTGCTGTGGTAATGTGGTCATATCTCCAGGGGTGATCAAATGGCAGTTTACGAATACCGATGTCAGAAGTGCAGCCGGGCTTTCGAAGCGATGCGCCCCATGAGCCAAGCGGACGCCCCGGCCACGTGTCCAAGGTGCGGCGGCAAGGGTCAGCGCTTGATCTCGGTGTTCGCGTCCAATCAGGACTCGGGATTACAGGTCCCATCCAAAGAACCGCTCCGGGCGGCGCTTCCAAGGTCTGGACCGTCAAAGGCGATGAGACACAAGGCTGGCAAAGCAAGCAAAGGTGCGGCGCGAGGCAAGCGACGCAGGTAGGGTCCGCCGCGGGTGTCGCATCGTTCTTTGAGCAATCGGCGAGCGCCTAGAGTGCCCAGGAGGGATCTTGTGTTCTCGATGCGATCACGCACGGCCTGGATGAGCGGCGTCGGGACGATACTGACTGTTGACAGCGGCCGCGCTCTGTACCATTTTGTCCCGGACCCACGCGGCGGATCCATCTGCACCGGCGCCTGTGCTCAGGCATGGCCGCCTCTGGTAACAACGAGCAATCCAAAGGGTGGGCCAGGCGTCTTCGCACAACTCTTGGAGACATTCAAACGGGCCGATGGGTCTACGCAGGTCACCTACAACGCTCGGGCCCTGTACCGCTTCAGCGGCGATAGCAAGCCAGGCGACGCCCGCGGTCAAGGGGTACAAGCCTTCGGAGGCCAGTGGCTTGCGGTGTCGCCCGCAGGGGAGCCGGTGCAGCCGCTACCCTCGAGCCCAGCCAGCGGCGGGTCGAACTTACCCGGGTACTAGGACACCAACGCTTCTTTGAGAAGAGGGCGTCGCGCAGTTCCGCAGTGGGCCCTTATCTCGCCAGGCGCACGCCGGCGCGGTCTTCCTGGAGCGTGCGGTAGACGGCGGCCTTCTTCTTGCCCCAGCCCCGGTTCACGGCCTCCATGAGGCGCTGTTCGGCGATGGTACCCATGTCGAGCGGCACCATGAACTCGCTCGCTAGTTCGCAGGCGAGTTTTACATCTTTGTGAGCCAACTCGAGGGCGAAGCCGAAGGGGTCGGGATCGAAGTTGGTGATGACCGTGCCCTTGCGCCACTGCTCGAAGGGCGGGTTCTTGCCCATGCCGCTTTTGGAGATGCCCTCGATGAGGACGGGCAACTCGACGCCGGCCTTGACGCCGAGGGTGAGCACCTCGGCCATGCTCCACTGGAGGATGTAGGCGAAGAGGTTGTGGCAGAGTTTCGTGATGATGCCGCTGCCGCTCGGGCCGCAGTAGACGGGCTTGTCGCCGAGGAGATCGAGCACGGGCTTGATGCGCTCGTAGGTGGCCTTGTCGCCGCCGGCGAGCAGCGACATATCGCGAGAGGCCGCGCCGCGCGGGCCGCCACTCACGCCGATGTCCATGAACTCGGCGTTGCGGCGCGACTTGAATTCCTCGTGCAGGCGACGCACGAGTGACGGCGCGTTCGTCGAGAGGTCGACGATGGCGCTGCCGGAGGGGATCGTCTCGACGATGCCGCCCTTGCCGAGGCAGACCTGCTCGACGTCCTTGGGCATCGGCAGCGACATGAAAACGATCGCCGAGCCGTTGGCCGCTTCGGCAGGCGTCGCCGCCCAGAGCGCACCGGTCTCGAGGAGATCGGCGGCCGCGGCGCGGCTGACGTCGTGCACCCACAGTTCGTGGCCGCCCTCGAGGATGTGCTTGGCCATGGGCTTGCCCATCTTGCCGACGCCGATGAAGCCGATGCGCATGGGAACCTCCGGTTACAGGACGCGAGTGGGCACTATGGTAGCGCAGGAGGCAAAGGGGAGAGGGAAGACGGGCGACCGCCGGTCGCCCCTACGAGGAATGCGCGAGGTTGGTTGTGAGTGCTAGATTCTGAGGCGCTGCGCCTCAGCATGACAAAAGGAGCGCTACTTCTTCGACGCGGCTCGTTTCGCTACGCTGGTCTTCGAGGCGTTCGCAGCGCCGTTGAGTTTGTAGAGGCGGGCGCAGTTGTCCCAGAGGATTTTTCGCTTGGACTTCTCGGGGATGCTGGTCTTGAGGAAGGAGTCGATGGAGTAGGGGTACTTGGAGTCGCCATGGGGGTAGTCGGTGGAGAAGACGAGGTTGTCGTCGCCCGACCAGTCGATGGCGTACTTCGCCGGTTCCTCGTCGGCCTCGACGGAGAGGTAGCAGTTCGCCTTGAAGTACTCAGATGGCAATTTACGCAAATCCTGGGCCTCAGCCGCGCCGACCCACTTGAAGTGCTCGTCGAGGCGGTGCATGAGCCACGGCGACCAGGAGCAGTTGCCCTCGAGGAAGGGGACGCGGATTTTGGGGAATCGCTGGAGGATGCCGCCGCCGGTGAACGAGACGAGCGCCGTCATCAGGCCGAGCGGGTGCGTGAACGTGTGGTACATCATCATGCGGTCGAAGACTTCGAGGCCGAAATCGGGCGTGAGGAAGTTGCGCCCGCCGCCGTGGAAGCCGATGGCGATGTCCTGACGCTGGCACGCCGCCCAGAGCGGGTCGTAGTAGGGGTCATGCCACGCGCGCCGGTTGACGGTACCCGGCAGCAGGAAGATGGCCTTGAACTTGAGGTCTTCGGCGCAGCGGCGAGCCTCGGAGACGGCTGACTCGATATCGTGCGGCGCGATCATGCCGGCGCCGAAGATGCGCCCCTTCGAGCCGCTGCAAAAGTCGAAGAGCCAATCGTTGTAGGCGCGGGCGATTGCGGCGGCGAGGTCCGGCTCGAGGCCGTCGGGGCCCATCGCGTCGGTGCTGTCCATGCCGAGGACGAAGAGGCCGCGGCTGGGATAGACGACGGCGAGGTCGAGGCCCTCGCGGTCCATCGCGGCCAGTTGCGACTCGGGGTCCCAACCGCGCTGCTCGCCGAGGGCGTAGAGTTCGTCCTGCTCCTTCTTCCACCCGAGGTTGGTGCCCTGCGCGCCCTTGCGCGGCCATGTCCGCGAGATGACGCGCGCCTTCACCATCACGCGCATGTCGCGGCGCCACTGCGTCATGCCCACTGGCGCGACGTGCTTGAACTTCGGGTCGATGTAGCGCTGCCAGAGGTCGACCGGCTCGATGATGTGCATGTCGGAGTCGGCGGCCTTGTAGCCCTTGTGCATGGCGCATCCCCCTCGCGAGCAGTGGCGATGCCAGAAGGATACTGTGACGGGCGACGCGAGGGCAACCGGGCGAAGGGTTTCAGTCCATCCTCAAAATCGTCCGTATCACCTTGCCCTGTTCGAGGTCGGCGAAGGCCTGGTTGATCTCTTCGAGCGGCCGGTACTTCGTGATGAGTTCGTCGATCTTGATCTTGCCAAGCGTGTACAGCTCGAGGTAGGTGGGGAAGTCGCGCACGGCATTCGTCGAGCCGAACTGCGTGCCGGTGAGGGTCTTCTCGCTGACCAGCGATCGCGGCGGGATGGGGATGTGCGAGCCGTCGGGGCCGATGCCGACGACCACCGCCTTGCCGCCGCGGCACACGCTCTCGTAGGCGTCCATGATCGTGTCGATGCGCCCGATCACCTCGAAGGCATAGTCCACGCCGATGTTCTCAGTGAGTTCCTGGACTCGCTTGCGCGTATTCTCCATGGAGGCGTCGATGAGATGCGTTGCGCCGAACTCGCGCGCGAGTTGCAGTTTCGACTCGAGGATGTCGACGGCGATGATCTTGGCCGCGCCCGCGAGGCGGCAGCCCTGGATGACGTTGAGGCCGACGCCGCCGCAGCCGATGACGAGCACGTTGCTGCCAGGCTCGACCTGGGCAGTGTTGAGCGCCGCGCCCATGCCCGCGGGTAGCGCGCAGCCGACGAGGCAGGCCTTGTCGAGTGGGATGTCGCTGGCGATCTTGATGGCGCTCGACTCGTGGATGATGGCGTGCTTAGCGTAGGTGGCGGAGTTGACGTAATGATAGATGGGCTTACCATTCTTCGAGAGGCGCGTGTGGCCGTCGTAGAGCGTGCCACTTGGCCCGCGACGGCGCAGGCAGCGGTAGATGCGCCCGCGCGTGCAGTCGCGGCACTGGCCGCAGAAGGGCGCGAGGTTGATCACGACGTGGTCGCCGGGCTTCACACTCGCCACCGCCGAACCAACCTGCTCGACGATGCCCGCGCCCTCGTGGCCGAGCACCATAGGCATTGGCCAGCCCTCTTGGCCCTGGTAGACATGCACGTCGCTGTGGCAGACGCCGCTCGCCGCGATGCGCACGAGCACGTCCTGCGGCTTCACAGGGCCAAGTTCGACCTCTTCGACGCGCAGCGGCTTGCGCGGCTCGTACAGGACAGCGGCCTTGGTCTTCATCGGACCCTCCCTCTAACTCCCGCCAGGGACGGGCGGGAGAACTTTGGATCGCGGAGATTGAAGAGGGACCAGTCGTCGGGGCGCAACTCATGGTACAGCGCCTCGACGAAGTAGTAGTTGCCGAAGGGGATGATGTCTTCCTGCGGGAAGCGGACAGGAATCGCGCCGCCGGCCGCGACGTTGCCAAACGAGCCGTGGAGCAGGATGCCGCCATCGCAGAGGTAGTTCTCGGCGAGTTCGCTGATCGTCGCTCGCGCAACACGGCGGTACTGGGGCGCTCGATCAGGCGCGACACGGGCGAGGCGCAACAGCGCGTTCGCGACGGTGGCTGCGGCGCAGGAGTCCTTCGGCAGCGCGTGGTTGGGGTCGTTGAAGTCGTAGACGGGCACATAGTCCCGCTTCACGTGGGCGATCCACCAATCGGCGGCCTTGGTCGCGGTCTCGAGGTAGCGCTTGTCCTTCGAGGCTTCGGCGGTGGCGCCGAAATTCTGGATAGCCCGCGGTCGTGCTTCACCGCCCAAGGGAAGCCGAACAGGCAAGCGGTCGCGTCGACGTTCACTGAGGTGCGGCCGCGCGAGATGACGAAGATCTGCGCCTTCTCTGACCACAACTGGTCGATCATGCGGTCGAGTGCACGAAGGGCAGCCTTTTGCAACTGCGCGTCGCCGGTGATGTCGGCTGCCCAGCAGAGGCCGTAGTAGTGATCGAGGCCCGAGGCCTGCGACGTGAGGGGACGGTCGCATAGGTCGGGGATGATCGGCTCGAGGATGCGCATCGCCAGGTCCTTGAACTCGTCCTCGCCGGTGTACTTGTGCAGCAGCCAGAGGCGCCCGAGCAGATAGCCGGGGTAGAAGGGCATGTACTTCTCGGAGAGAGCGTAGCGGCCCGTCCAGTTGCTCATGCGCCCGATATAGTTCTTGAAGCCGCTGCGCATGAGGCGGCGCATCGAGATGCGCGTGCCCTCGGCGATGACATACATGGAGTCTTCGAGGCGGGTCTGGTAGCGCGTCATGACGGACTCCTGTGATTAGGCGACGACCTTTTGCGCGCGTAGTTGCTTGATCTGCGCAGTGCTGTAGCCGTACTCGCGAAGCACCTCGCTGGTGTGCTCGCCGAGCATGGGCGGATGGCGGCGGATGCCGGCGGGCGTCTCGGAGAGTTTCACCGGGACGCCAGCGAGGCGCACTTTGCCCGCGACCGGATGCTGCGTCTCGAGAATCATCTTGTTGTGCCGCACTTGAGGGTCGTCGAAGACCTGGCGGAAGGTGTTCACCGGCCCGGCCCACATATCGGCCTCTTCGAATGCCTTCACCCACTCGGCGCTCAATCTCGTGACGAACTTCGCCTCGAGTACTGAGTGGAGTTCTTCTTGGCGTTGCCACTGCTTCTGAGGGGTGTCGAAGCGCGGGTCTTTGCCGAAGTCGGGGAGGCCGAGGACTTTGCAGAACTGACTGAGGCCGCCGACGATCACGATGTGGCCGTCCTTGGTCTTGTAGGCCGCGTATGTCGCGGAGCCTGGGCCGTGGCCGGTGCCGGGCCCACCACGCTGCCAATCGAGGCCGGTGTTGAGGTAGACCGCCGTCTCTACGGGCTGCATCGCGATGACAGCGTCGAGGAGGCTGGAGGCGACGCGCTGGCCGCGCCCGGTCTCGCCGCGTGCAATGAGCGCCGCGAGCACGCCGAGGCAACCGTAGACGCCGCCAACGTGGTCGGCGATGTAGCAGCCGGCGGCAGCGGGCGGGCCGTTGCGATCGCCGGTAATGCTCATCAGGCCACCCATCGCTTGCGCGAGCAGGTCCTGACCCTTCTTGTTTACATACGGCCCGTCCTGCCCGTAGCCGCTGCCGGTGTAATAGATGATGCGCGGGTTGACGGCCTTGAGTGCCTCGTAACCGAAGCCCATCGAGTCCATCACGCCCGGGCGGAAGTTCGACGTGACGGCGTCGGCTGTCTTGGCGATGCGGAAGATGATCTCCTTCGCCTTCGGGTGTTTGAGGTCCATCGCGACGCTGCGCTTGTTGCGGTTCAGCGACATGTATGTCGCCGAGTCGGGACCGAGCAGGGGCGCCGACTGCTCGCCGGTGACCGCGAGGATTTGCTTGCGGACGAGATCGCCGCCATCCGGCCGCTCGATCTTGATGACGTCCGCACCGAGATCGCCCAGCCACATGGAGACGATGGAGCCCATCTGGAGGAAGGTAAAATCGAGGACCTTGATGTGCGAGAGCGGGCCGCGGTGTACGGCACGATCTTTTGTAGGGGCCGATTTCAAATCGGCCCGCTTGCGCGAACGAGCGGGTTTTCGTTTCGATGCCATCCTATGGCCTCACCTGGATGATCGCTCCGCGACTCCGCGCTGCGACATGCTGGTGTTGGTTGACGTAGACGACCTCTCGCGGGATGAAGACGAGCGTGCCATTGCGTCCCGGCTTCTCGAACGGCTCGAGCCAGCGGCCGAACGCGGTGATCGTGTCGCCGGGGCGGATGGCCGCGAAGTGCTCGAAGTCGTCCCACCCGTTGCCACCGACGCGCAGGCCTCGTGACGGCTGGGGAGGCCGCGCCTGCACCTCTTCCTGCCAGAAGTAAAAAGGGTCCAGCGCGGCAGGAAAGGTCGGCGGCGCGATGATCGTGCCGTGCTGCCCGCGAGCGGCGACGGCCTCGTCGACGTAGAGCGGGTTCATGTCTCCGGTGCCGCGGCAGAAGAGGCGGATCCAGAAGGCACTGATGACATCGGAGCGTGGCTGCCAGGGCTGGCCCGCGGAGGCCTTCACCTTGTCGGGGTCGGGGAACTCCCACTCGCGCTGTTGTGTCGGGTCGCCGGCAGGCACGTCGAGGTCGGCGGGCAGGGACATCCAGCGCGCGCGACCACCGGCCTTCGAGGGGAGGGCGACCGTGGCTTCGGCCGTCGTCGACACCTCGCCCTTGCCGTTGCGCAGCCACAACTCGAGGTCGGCGAGGCGGTCGCCGCCCGGCTCGTAGGTCTTGACCACTGAGCCGCCGATGGTGAGCGGGTCGCTGGGGAGATCGGGACGACGGTAATAGATCTTGATACGGCGTACGAGACCTTCGAGACCCGCGAAATCGCCTGCGGCCTTCGCCAAGAACCCCGATTTGATCATCCCGTGCAGGATGACCGAGCCCCACTGGCTCTTCTTGCCAGCCTCGTCGTCGGTGTGGATGCGCGCATAGTCGCGAGCGCCTTCGGCGTAACGGACCAGTTGCTGGATGTTGACGGTGACCCGGAAGTGCGGCAGTTCTTGACCGGAGCGGACGTCTTCAAAAAACGTAGAGCGCGTCGGGGACATGATGGGGCGATGGTAGCAGAACGAGGCGATGCGACAAAGGTGCGAACTGATTCAGCGACGGTTATTTGGAGTCGTGGATGTTCTTCAGCGTCTTGTCGATGACGCGATCGACCTGCCCGCCGATTTGCTCGTTGAGTTTGTGCGCCACGGACTCTTCGGAGACGCCGGGGCCCGCGCGCTCGAATTCCTTTGGGAATTTGCTTTTGAGGAAAGGCAGCGTCTTCCCAGTGAAGTCCTCGTTGTACTTCGCCTGGTTGGCAACCTTTGTGGCGACGGCCCCGATGCGCAGGCGCGTCTCGCTGGAACCGCACGACTCGCACGTGACGGCCTTGGGCACTTCGTAGCGCTGCGAGAGGACGCTCGTCAGCTTGCGGCACTTATTGCAGCGGAACTCGTAGATAGGCATAGCCCCACCCGAATCGCAGGTTCGCCCCTATTTTGCCATAGACGCTCCGGTGTGTCCTGTCCATTGGGGACGAGCGCTCGCATCTCTGAACAAATGCCGCGGATGGGCGGCGCGACGCTGAATCCCTTCCGCTAGAATCGCTGCCAGTTGCATTCGAGCGGAAGGGGCCGGATATAATGCAGCGGCTTGCGAACACAACTGGGAGGCGACATGGCTAAGAAAAAGGCGGCTCGAAAGATGGCGACTCGACGAAAGAAGGCGGCCCCGAAGCGAGCCGCGCCGAAGCGGAAGGCTGCGAAGCGCGCAACCGCCGCGAAGCGGTCTGCTCCCAAGCGGCGGGCCACAGTCGCGAAGCGCGCTCCAGCGAAGCGGCCTGCCGTGGCAAAGCGTCCGGCGCGGCGCCAGACGATGCAGGCGGCGTCCCCCGCACCGATGGGCAGCGTGCAGGACTTCATCAAGAAGTTCGGCATCTATCTGAACGCCGGCAAGAGCCAGGTTGTCCGCATCAACTCGCCCTACTGGTTCCCGCCAGCGCCGGAGTGGGTCTTCCTCACGCCTGAGGTGAACATGACCCTGCTCAAGATCCGCGAACTGGCAAAGGGGAAGGTCAAAGACGCCGAACAGGTGATGTGGACGTCCATCCCGCCGAAGCCCGAGGACCTCAAGCGCTGGGATGCAGAAGACAAGGCGAAGAAGGAGCGCGAAGCGAAAGAAAAGGCTGCAGCGGCGAAGGCGGCCGCCAAGCAGTAGCGCATCGCGGCCTCGATACCAGGCTCGATAAGTAGGGGCGGCTGTCCGGCCGCCCCTACTTCTTTCTCACCGGCTGGAAGTGCGGCATCACGTCGCGGGCGAAGCGTTCCATACGCTTGTAGACCTCGGGAAGCGGCGGGCGCGCGTGGCCAGCCTGCGCGGCGAAGGCGCACATGAGGTTCTTCAGCCCCATAGCCTCGAGTTCCTTGATCTTGCCGATGACGCGATCAATGTCGCCAGCGACCCAGCGCTGCTCCCACGCCTCTTCGCTCGAAAGGCTCCATTCGCTGACCGTGCGACCGAGGTAACCCTTCTCCCAGTACTCGTAGCCCTTTGCGACCTTGCCCGTCTTCGGGTCGATCGGCGCGCTCTCCCTTGCGTACTGCGCGACTGGAGTGGTCGGCGCATTTTTCGGGTCGTATGCCGGAGCCCAGGGCAACAGCATGTTGGTGCCCTGGACGAACTCTTTGGCCTGCTTGTTGGTGTCGGCGAGATAGACCTGGCGCTGGGCGATGATGTCGCTGGCATCCGGATCGTGGCCGTGCTCCTTGGCGATGCGCCGCCATTCGGCGATGGCCTCGCGCAGTTTCGGGAACGTCGCTGAGCCATCGACCATGAAGCCGATGCCGCGCTTAGCGTAGTGCCGGATGCTGTCTGGACTGATGGAGGCGAAGCAGAGGGGGGGATGCGGCTTCTGGACTGGGGCGGGTACTACCTGAACATTGTCGACGGTGTAATGCTTGCCGTGGTAGGAGAACGGCTTTCCTTCCCATGCCTTGAGCACGATGTCGACTGCCTCGTCCGTTTTCGAGCGCGTATCGTCCATCGAGACACCGAAACCGGTGAACTCGACGCCCTGGTAGCCGCGCCCGAAGCCGAAGTTGAACCTGCCGCCGCTCAGGATGTCCACCATCGCCGCGTCCTCGGCGACGCGCAGTGGATGATGAAAAGGCATGATGAGGATGGCGTTGCCGAGGCGAATGCGCTTCGTCTGAGCGGCCAGGTTTGCGAAGAGCAACATGGTGCTCGGCACGACGCCGTAGTCGCGGAAGTGGTGCTCGGCGACCCACGCCGTATCGAAACCGAGTTCGTCGGCCCACTTGATCACCTGTGTCTCGTAGGCATAGACGTCGCTGACAGCCCAGCCCTGCGGCTGCGGATAGAGGTGGAAGGTGGAGAACTTCATGCGCGCATCCTTCGATGAAATAGGCCTCGGCTATCCTACCCCGGCGTGTCGACGGCGCAACTGCTGAATCGGCTGCCGTCGCGATTCACGACCGGCGATGCACCGTCATCATGACGGGGCGATCGGGCCGCAGGGTAACCGACGGGCGGAGGCCGATTGCCTCGTTCGACGCGCGCGTCAGACTGAAGCGCTGCACGATCCCGGCGAGGAGCAGCACGGCCTCCATCATCGCGAAGCGACGCCCAACGCACTGGCGAGGGCCGATGCCGAATGGAAAGAAGGCGCCGGCAGGGATGCGAGCGGCCGCCTCGCCAAGCCAGCGGTCTGGGTCGAACGCTTCGGGGTGCTCGAAGAAGCGGGGGTCGCGGTGCATCACCCACTGGCTCATGAAGACTGCATTGCGTGTCGGGATCGTGAGCCCATCCAATGCGACCGGCTCGAGGGAACGGCGAATCAGCGTCCATGCCGGTGGGTAGAGGCGCAGCGACTCGTTGACGACGGCCTCGGTCAGGCGCAAGGCAGGTAAATCGGCGATGCCGGGTGACCGGCTGCCGAGAACGTCGCGCACTTCTGCGGCGAGGCGTTGCTCGATGTCAGCGTGCTGCGCGAGCAGCCAGAAGGCCCACGTCAGCGCGAGCGCGGTCGTCTCGTGCCCAGCGAGCAGGAGCGTCATCACTTCGTCGCGCAACTGTTTGTCGCTCATGCCGCCGGTGCCCTCGTCGTCCTGCGCGGCGAGCAGTTCATCGAGCAAATCGCCGTGGCGTGCGGCTGACTGGCGACGCTCGCGGATGAGGCCATAGACCAGCGAGTCCATCTCACGGGCCGCGAAGAAGAAGCGGACGTTGGCCGGCGTCGGCAGCCGTTCGGGTAGCAGGAAGAGCGTTTGCGCGCGGTGGTCGAACGCCTGGAGACCGGTGCGTGTGACTCTGGCAACGATGTCCGCCTTGTTTGCTACATCGGCGCCGAAGAGTACCTTGCCGACGATGACGAGCGTCAGGCGCATCATCGCCTCGTGAATGTCGAGCACCTCGCCCTCGTGCCAGGACGAGGTGAGGCGTTCGGTAGAGTCCACCATCGTCTCGGCGTACTGGGTGAGGCGCTCGCGGTGGAAGGCGGGCTGCACCATCTTGCGCTGGCGAAGCCAGTAATCGCCCTCACTGAGGAGGAGGCCGTTGCCCAACAGGCGGCGGTTGCTGCGAAGGCCGCGCCCCTTATCGAACTGCTGATGGTGGCGCGCCAGGATGGCTTCGATGAGCGTGGGGTCGCTGACGAGCAGGGCGGGGAAGGGGCCGAGGCGCAGTCGCACCACGTCGCCGTAGGTCCGCGCGCACGTCGTGAAGAACGCGAGCGGGTCGCGGCGGACTGCGCGCACGTGGCCCAGCAGGGGCAGACCCGGCGGACTGGCGATAAATCCAGGCATGGCGGCTCCTTATCATACGTCTGCCAAAAATCAGGCTGAGCTTTCACAGGATTTTCTAATCAACGGGGCGGTACTCTCGATCCGATGGATTATCTGGAGGAAGCCATGAAAAAGAACCTCATCGCCTCTGTACTGGTAGTCCTCGCACTGGGAGTGGCTGCCGCGTGCTCGTCGAGTCCGCGCAGCGCCGCTACGCTGCTGTCGAGCAGCGTCCAGGCTGCGCCGACGTCGACGATTACCAAGACGGGCCTGGCCGCTGCGGACACGTCCCTGAGCGCGCAGGCACCGACGCCACCGACAGTTACGGCCTCACCGAGTAGTTCAGGCGTGCTCGCCGCTTTCCAGGGGACGCTCGAGCAGGTCTACGAGAACACTGGCCCCTCGGTGGTCAATATCCGCACGACGACGAGCGGTGGACAGTCGCCGTTCGGCCGCGGACTGCAGCAGTTCTCGGCGGCGGAAGGCTCAGGGTTCGTGTGGGACAACCAGGGTGACATCGTCACCAACAACCACGTGATTTCGGGCGCTACCACGATAACGGTGACGTTCAGCGACGGCACGACCGTGCCAGCCAAGTTGGTCGGCGCGGACCCGGATGCTGACCTCGCCGTGATCAAGGTAGAGGCGTTCAAGGGACTGCCGCCGCCGGTGAAGGTGGCCGATTCTGACGGCGTGAAGGTCGGCCGACTCGCCATCGCGATCGGGAACCCGTTCGGGCTCTCCGGCTCGATGACCGTGGGCATCGTCAGCGCGCGTGGACGGCTCTTGCCCGCGGGCGAGGGGTCGGCCATCCCGCCCTCCTTGCCAGGCTTCAGCATCCCCGACGTGATCCAGACGGATGCGCCGATCAACCCAGGCAACTCCGGCGGCGTGCTGCTCGACGATCAGGGGCGACTCATCGGAGTGCCCTCGGCGATCCAGTCGAACACCAACTCCTCGGCGGGCGTCGGCTTCGCGATACCTTCGAACATCGTGAAGAAGGTTGCTCCCGCGCTGATCGCCAGCGGCAGGGTTGACCACGCCTACCTGGGTATCAGCGGGACGACGGTGATGCCTGACATCGCCAGAGCGATGAACCTGCCCGATGGCCAGCGTGGCGCGCTCGTTGTCGAGGTGATAGCGCATGGCCCAGCGAGCGCGGCTGGGTTGAACGGCAGCATCCAGCAGGCGACGATCAATGGCCAGCAGGCGCGCGTCGGCGGAGATGTCATCACCGCGGTCGACGGCAGGGCGGTCAAGTCCATGGATGACCTCATCACCTACCTCTTCGAGTCCACATCGGTAGGGCAGAAGGTGACATTCACTGTGCTCCGAAGCGGGTCGCAGACGACGGTGCAGGTGACGCTTGGTGCGCGGCCAGGGTCGCAGCAGACGACCAGTTCGTAGAGGCGGCTGGACGTAGCCGGAAGGACGGCCTCGATCCATCGGGGCCGTTTCCTTTTGGCTGTCACGCTCGCCTTGACTCAGGACTTCAGCCCCAGTATCTCGCGGGCCTCGATGACATTCGCCACTGACCGCCTCAGGGCCTTCGCCTTGCGAACGACCGCATCGATCAGTTCTACGCTTGTGGCTGGCTTGCCTTGCTCATCGGCCAGCGTATCGCCGACGCCCGCTCGCACGTGGCCGCCGAGAGGCAGCGATGCGTTGAGGAAGGGCCAGTAGTTGCCGATAGGCGCTTGTACGATCCACCGATGGCGAATCCCTCGCATGAGTTCCTCGAAGATTTCCAGGCCACGCGTCGTTGGTGGCAGGCCGGACGGTACGTCGCCAAAGAAGACGTATTTCACAAACACCGGCTCCTTGAGCAGGCCCATGTCCAGATAGGCTTCGACGTGGCGGACCATGCCGGCGTCGCCTAAGCCGAGCATCGGGGCGATGCCGAGTTCGCGACAGGTCTGCAGGAAATAGGTGGCGTCTGCGTGCGGGTGGACCATGGCGGCATCAGGGTTCTGGAACTGCTTTTTCTTCTTGTCGTACTTGGAAATGAGCCAGGCTCCGGGATTGAAGACGGCGAGGTCGAGACGCACGGTCGGGTCCTTGGCCAGCGTGACCACGTGGCTGAACCGAATCGGCCCCTGGACGCCCATGCGAGAGCCTGGGTAGGGAAGATAGACGGGCACCTTGCTGTTCTTCCGAATCAGCCGTATCGCCTGTGCAGTGAGATCCGTGTCGAGCCACAGTTGTTCGCCGGTCTTCGGGTCTCGCGCATGGAAGTGCACCATCGTTGCGCCCGCTTCGACGCAGGCAAGCGCGTCGCGAGCAATCTCCTCCGGCGTGATCGGCACCGAGGGACATTCAGCTCGACTCAAGCCCTCGTTGATCGTGGCGTGGATGATCAGGTTTTCCATGTCGTCCCTTTCGACTGCTCGACAAGCATAGCCAATGCCTTCGAACAGTCTTAGTGCTTGGCGTTGTCGCTCACGCCCAGTCGTAGCGGATGGGGTTGTAGCAGGCGAGCCAGTGGCCGGGCTCGACTTCGGCAAGGGCGGGCATCGGCTTCGTGCGGCACATCGCGAGGGCTTTGTTGCAGCGCGAGATGAAGGGGCATTGCTCGCCTAGGTTCATCAGGTCGGGCGGCGCGCCGCGCAGCGCCTGCAAGTCCTTGTCCGGCGCGTCGATGCGGGGGACGGCGCGCATGAGCGCCCAGGTGTACGGGTGGAGCGGCTTGTCGAAGAGCACCTTCTTCGGCGCGCGCTCGACGATGTAGCCGCCGTACATCACGGCGATCTCGTCGGCCATCTGCGCCATGACGCCGAGGTCGTGGCTGATGAGGATGACGGAGGTGCCGCTGCGCTCCTTCATGCGGCGGACCTGGTCGAGCATCTGCGCCTGGAGCGTCACGTCGAGGTTGCTGGTCGGTTCGTCGGCGATGAGCACCTTGGGGTCGAGGGCCATGGCGATGGCGAGCATGACGCGCTGGCTCATGCCGCCGCTGAGCTGGTAGGTATAGCGGTCGGCGGCGCGCTCGGGATCGGGCATGCCAACCTTACGCAGCGCCTCGACGGCCATCGCGCGCGCCTGCTTTTTCTTGATGGGCAGATGCGAGGTTAGGAGTTCCTCGATCTGGTCGCCGATGCGCAGCACCGGGTTGAGTCCGTGCGCCGCATCCTGGAAGACGATGGAGATGTCGCTGCCGCGAAGGTGCCGGAGGTCGTCGTCGTTCATGGCGAGGATATCGCGGCCCTGGAAGAGCACGCGGCCGCCGACGATTTGCCCGGGGTAGGGGACGAGGCGGAGGATGGAGAGCGCGGTTACGGTCTTGCCGCTGCCGCTCTCGCCGACGATGCCGAGCACCTGCCCGGCGCGCAGTTGCAGGCTGACGCCGTTGACTGCCCTGACCACGCCTTCCTTCGTCGGGAACTGCGTGCGCAGGCCATCGATTTCGAGCACGGGAACGGCTTCGGCGGCCACTAACCTAACCCCTACCCCTTCCCGCAAGGGAAGGGGTAAAACCAACCGAGCAAATCGTGATAACCGGTGCGAATCGTTCGTAGCATACCAAGGACTCGGGTCTTCTTGTAGCCGCGGTGACAAGGCAGCAGTTCGGGGGAGGCTATCCAGTCTTCGTCCCAGGGCCAGCCGGGATGAACTTCATCGAGAGGGAGTTCACGCAGTGGCGGGTGTTCTTCGAGGTGAGGCGTTCTCCTGTGAAGACGTGGCCGAGATGGCCTCCGCAGTTGGCGCACTCGATCTCTATCCGGTGACCATCGGGGTCGGGCAGTCGCTTCACCGCGCCTGGTATCTCCTGATCGAAGGCGGGCCAGCCGCAATGCGCGTCGAACTTATCGTCCGACCGGTAGAGCGGGGCGTTGCACCGCCGGCAAATGTAGACGCCCTCTTGGTAGAAATTGTCGTACTCACCTGTAAACGGCCGTTCCGTGCCTTTCTCTTCAATGACCCACCGCTCCGCGCGTGTCAGGGGGTTGTGGTTTGAATTTGTCATGTTGTCCTCCCGTCGAATCGATGCTGAGCGGCCTCCTCGCCCCGCAGGCGTACCGGCTTGTACCGCCCAGCGCGGAGTTCCTCGATCAGGTCCGCCAGGGTGCCGATGCGCCGCTGGAACCGAGTCGCGCAGATGCCGATGTCGTTGAGGTCATGCGAATCGCTGGCGCCGATGGCGGGGAGGCCAGCGCGGCGGCAGACGTCGTGGGAGAACTTGTTCTGGCGCGGTTTGCCGCGACCATTGATGGTTTCGACGGCGTGGGCGCAGGCGACGTGCTCGCCCTGGGCGGCCTGCTCAACCTGGCGCTCGTAGGGCGGCACCCACGGGCCTTCCTCTTCGACGAACTGTCGGCGATACGGGTGCGCGGCGAGCATCACGCCACTCGCCTGCTCGACGTGCTGGCGCAGCGCGGCAGGCCGGTGCATTCCGTAGACATAACGCTGGAGGCCGAAGACGAGCGTGTGCCCCTGCTCGGTGTTGATCTCGCAGCCGGGCAGCACGAGAAAGTTGTGGCGCTTGCCGAGCGCGGCAATCTCGCCGAGGTCCCAGAACCAGTCGTGCTCGGTGATGCATATGCCGTCGAGGTGCGCCGCCTTCGCGCCTTCGACGAGCTCGTCGGGTGAGAGCGATGCATCGAGGGAGTGGATGCGCGTGTGGGTGTGGAGGTCGATGAGCATGCCAGGAAAGTGTGGCAGCGTTGGACGGTGGAGGTCAACCCTTGTCGCTCAACCCAGGCCGTGCTATCGTCCGGTGCCGGCCCTGCCTCTGGAGGTTCCCGTGCCGCCGTCGATCCCTCTGCCCCTCTCGCCCTATCGCGTCCTCGACCTGACGAACGAGCGGGGGTGGCTGTGCGCACGGATGCTCGGGGACATGGGCGCGGACGTCATCAAGGTCGAGCCGCCGGGCGGCGATACGGGCCGCCGCTTCGGACCGTTCTACCGCGGCGAGGCGCATCGTGAGAAGAGCATCCCCTTCTGGGCGTGGAATGCGAACAAGCGCAGCGTCACGCTCGATCTCACGACGGCGGATGGCCAGGCGCTGTTTCGCCAACTGGTGTCGTTGAGCGACTTCGTCGTCGAGTCGCTCGGGCGGGGGCATCTCGACAACCTCGGCCTGGGATATGAGGCACTGGCGGCGCTGAACCCCAGCGTCATCCTGACGAGCATCACGCCGTACGGTCCCGAGGGGCCGAAGCGCGACTGGGCGTCCGTC
>JACQEE010000026.1 GCA_016200725.1 Chloroflexota bacterium | reverse complement strand
GGCGTGCTCGAGAAGAACGTCAACCTGTCGATCGCGCGCGACCTGGTGGACGAGCTGAACCAGACCTCCTCGATGCGCGCCTTCCTGACCCGCAACTCCGACTATTTCGTCCCGCTGCGCGAGCGCTATCACATCGCCGAGCGCATGAAGGCCGACCTGTTCGTGAGCGTGCACTGCAACTCTTCGCGTCGCCGGGGTTCGGGAAACGGGACCGAGGTCTTCTTTCTGTCGCTGCACGGAGCGAGCGATCAGGCCGATGCGGATCTCGCGAACCTCGAAAACGCCGCCGACCTGGTGGGCGGCGTGCCGGCGCGGGCCGACGACGACCTCGTGAACATTCTCTACGACGTCAAGCGGGCGGCCGCGCTCGAGAAGAGCCAGTTGCTGGCCGAATCGCTGCTCGACCACCTCGCGACCGACCACCGTCTCGAATCTCGCGGCGTCAAGCAGGCGGGATTCGCGGTGCTCAAGTCGGTGGAGTTTCCGTCGGTGCTGGTCGAAACCGCGTTCATCAACAATCCGGCCGAAGCGAAATTGCTTCGAAGCGCCAACTTTCAGCTCCAGCTCGGCCGCCAGATCGCGACCGGTGTGGCGTCGTACTTCGAGCGACCGGGGATCATTCTGCCGGGATCGAGCGGCGATTCGACCGGAAAATCGGGGCGCTGAGACACAGGGCTCGCGGCTAGGCTGGGTCTGAAAAACCAACCGCGGAGCCTGAGCGACTGCGAGGTTCGACGAATTCCCTGCGCGTCCTGGCGCCGCTCCACCGCTGACCGCAGGGGCCGAGTGTGCCTCGTTGACCGCTCGAACGGCAGTCAGCCCGAAACACAAAAAATCGGGCGAGTTAGAGAGCTGTGCCGATTCCACTCGGAAACGGATTCCTCGCAACGGGTTGGGTTTCCGGGTTCAGGCCCTCGTGAGCGGGCGTCGAGTTATCGTGTGGAGCACAAGAGCTATAACTCATGCAGGTGAGTGCCAGGCGCCGGACGAGCACTCCTTTCCGCCTCTCACAGTCCGGACGCCTTCAGGGCCAGGCCCGCGAGGCCGGCAGCCAGAATGAGGGCAGGCTCGGGCAGCTTCTTGACGAAACTCAACAGGACCAGCGCAGCGAGGAAGATCGCGACCGTCGGCAGGTCGATGATGGCTCGGCGACCCAGCACGAACGCCGCCCCTGCGATCGCACCGCATGCCGCGGCAGTCACGCCGTTCACGAATGCCTTGACCGATCGATTCTCGGCATAGCGCCGGTAGTGAGGAGCGAGCAGAATGACGAATAGATAGCAAGGCAGGAACACTCCCAGCGCAGCGGCCAGCGCCCCGCCGGGCCCCGCCACCAGGAAGCCAATGAAGGCCACCGTGATCACCACCGGCCCCGGCGTAATCATTGCCACGGCGACCGCATCAAGGAACTGGCGATCGTTCAGCCAATGGAACTGGATGACGACCCCGCCGCGCAGGAAAGGCACGATCGCAAGACCGCTGCCAAACACGAACACGCCCGCCTCGCCGAAGTACACCGCAACCTTGAGGAGCGTCGGCCACGACGCGACTCCGTGAAGACCCTGGAAGAACCACGGCGGGGCGCTGGCGAGTGTGATTGCGGCCGGAGTCGAGCTCCAACGCGGCGGCGCCTTGATGAGCAGCGCCACGATGCCACTCAGGGCAAACGCCCAGACGATCTCGCGCTCGGTCCATCCAGTGAGCAGGCCATTCGTCGCGAAGATCGTCCACAACAACCAGTCCCTGGCGACCGTGGTGCGCACGAGCTTGAATGCGCTGCGTGCAATCACAGCGATGACTGCAGCGCCGATGCCGTAGAACGCACCTTGCATCCATGCAAGTCCGCCGTAGTGCACGTAGAGCGTGGAGAGTCCGAGCACCATCACGAAGGATGGCAGGATAAATGCCACGGCTACGAGCGTGGCGCCCAGACTGCTCGCACGAACCCAACCGAGGTACATGGCGAGCTGCGCGGCGAGAGGGCCCGGCGCCAGCTGCGCCAGCGCCAGGCCCTGCACGTAGTCCTGTTTCGAGAACCAGCGCCGGTCCTCCACGAGGTCCCGCTGCATGTGACCGGCCAGTGCAATCGGGCCGCCGAATCCGAACGTGCCGAGGCGCAGGAAATAGAGGAGTAACTCCCGAAGCGCGCAAGGGAGCATCGCGGCACTGGCAGCGGGTTCGACGGGCCCAAAGGGGGAGGGGGTTGCCTCGCCCTTCGCCTCTCGTGAGGTCATGCGTCTATTCGGCGTCAGCGCGCAGCGTCGAGCACTGCGCGGAGTCCCACGAGGACCTGCGCGATCGGACCATCCGCCCAGAAGTGAACGAAGTAGACGGGGGGCGACTCGCCGATCATGTGAGTATGCACTGCCGTCGCGACGATGCCGTGGCTCGCGAGGGTGCGGAGCACGCCTTCCACCTTCGTCCCGAGCAGCGCGAAGTCGCCGGTCGCAACCGCGCGCGTGGGGCTCACCATCTGGATGTTGATCGGGCTGCCGTAGCCGAGCGCCGGGGTCACCGTCATGCCGCCCATGGTCACGCTGCCGGGCACGAGGGTGAACGAGACCTGAGCAACTGCGCCGTGTGCCTTGCCCGAGCGCCCGAGCGCCCGGAAGACCGCCGCCGAATCGATGGTCAGTGGTGCGGGGCTCGCTGGCGCGACCGGGCGCGGGGTCGCCGTGAGCGCGATCACGTGGTCGAGCCGGGTCGCCAGGTCGGTCGCGCGCCCGTCCCCGTGGAAGTGGACGTAGATGAGCCGTGGCTCCTCTCCCACCAGGTGGTTGTGAATCGCCGTCACCTCGAGGTCCT
>JACQEE010000358.1 GCA_016200725.1 Chloroflexota bacterium | reverse complement strand
CGATCGACGGGTTGTAGCGCAGCCCGCGAAATGCTCGAACGTCAGCCATCGCCTCGTCTCCTGCGACTCGCGAGGCCAGTATACCGCTCGAGTTTGCCAACAGAGGTGCTCGTCGAGCAGGAGCCACTCGCTCTCCCTATCGAGCGTGCTGGGCGACCGCCACCTTATGTCACGCAACAGTCCACCACACGAAATCTTCGCGCATGGCACCTTCGTATAATGAGCGAAGGCGGCGGTAGTCGTGCTTCTGAGCCGTTTGGGGCATTGTCGCGCGAGTAGGGACGTTTCGCGCACTGGGGGCAGGGGGCTCTATGCGAGTGCGGCTGCACCTGAGCAAACGAGCGCACTTCCTCATCATCGCCGTGCTCCTCGTCGGGCACTCGGCTCTGCACTATGCCACGCTGCTGCCCGGCGGGCACCACGTCGAAAATTTGCCCTTCTTTGACCTCCACATGCTGCACGAGGCCGAGTACCTCGTCGTCATTGCTTACGCCGCCTATATCTTCCGGCTGCAAGGCGGCCTTCTGGCACTCGGCGCCAGCGGCCTTGCCTCCATCCCCTTCATCTTGTCGTCCAAGATCCACGGCCTCGACTCTACCGAGACGGGTTTCAGCGTCAGCGGCTATTCCTACAGCACGCCGGACTACACCTCCGGCGGCGCGGTCAGTTACAGCTACGGCATGGACACCATCAAGAACAACGCCATCGAGGTGGGTGTCCTCCTGCTTATCGGCGCGGTGCTGGTTGTCCTCAATGAACTGTGGGCGCGCGAGCGCGACCGCCGCGTGCAGACCGCCCAGCGACTCCAGGCCGTCATCGACTCATCGCCCTCGGCCATCGTCGCCACCGGGCCGTCAGGCGATGTGCGCCTGTGGAACGGCGCGGCCGAGCGCGTCTTCGGCTGGAGCAAGGACCAAGCAGTCGGCAAGCCCGTCTCCTTCGCGCTCCAGCCCAACGGCGCGGCAACCTCGACCTATGACGCCACGGCAACGCGCAAGGATGGCACTCGGGTTGACATACAGGTCTCGCAAGGCGAACTGCGCGACGCGAAGGGGCAGGCGGAGGGCAGCCTCTACGTCGTCAACGACGTGACGCAGTACCGTCGTTTGGAGCACGAACTCCAGCAGATGCAGAAACTCGATAGCGTCGGCCGGCTCGCCGGCGGCGTCGCACACGACTTCAATAACCTGCTCACGCCGATCATCGCCTATTCCGACATGGCGATGCACTCGCTCGAGCCAGGACGTCCGGAGAAGGAAGACCTGGGCCATGTCGTGCAGGCCGCCAAGCGCGCCGCCGAACTGACCAAGCAACTCCTTGCCTTCTCACGCCGACAACTGCTCGACCCGCAGGTCACCGATCTCAACGAGATCGCGCTCGAAGTCGAGCACCTGCTCCGCCGCGTGATCGGCAACAACATCGAACTGACGTGCAGCCTCGATCCGCAGCGCCTGCTCGTGAAGGTCGACCCGGTGCAGGTCCAGCAGGTGCTGATGAACCTGGCCATCAATGCCCGCGATGCCATGCCAGGTCGGGGCCGCCTTTCGATGACGACGCGCCTCGTGTCCTTCAAGCCTGACGAAGTGCAACCGAGCGTATCGGCAGAGACCTACTGCGCCGTGATCGTCCGCGACAACGGCACTGGCATGAGCGAGGACGTGAAGGCCCACCTGTTCGAGCCGTTCTTCACGACCAAGGAGAAGGGCAAGGGCACCGGCCTTGGACTCGCCACGTCGCTGGGTATCATCAAACAGAGCGGCGGCCACATCCTCGCCGAGAGCGTGGTGGGCGTTGGCACCACGATGACTGTGCTGCTTCCCCTGGCGAAGGAGGAGGCCGCCAAGCCGCCCACGCCCGCTCCAACGCCCATCGCTGAATCGAAAGCCAAGGAGACGGTGCTCGTCGCCGAGGACGACACCGACGTGCGCGCGCTTGTGGCCCGTTCGCTACGCGACCAGGGTTACACGGTGATTGAGGCCATCGATGGCGAGCAGGCGCTTGATCTAGCGCGACTGCGCCCGTTCGATCTGCTGTTGAGCGACCTCGTTATGCCGCGCCTCACTCCCGTCGAACTCTCCGCGCACCTCAAGACCGTCCGCCCGGACATCAAGACGCTGTACATGACCGGCTATGCGGACACCGCCTTCGCCGACCGCCTCGACCGCAGCATCCCGCTGCTGCAGAAGCCGTTCACCCGCGAGGCGCTGCTGCGCGCCGTGCGCGACGCGCTCGATGTTACCGCGCCTATCGCCGGCTGACCGCACCCTTTTGAAGGTCAAAAGTCCTTGACGATGGCCCTACAGTTAGGGCCATGCCAAGGCTCTGGTTTCGGGGATTCCTCTTCCTTCTCGCCATCTCGCTCCTGCTGGGGGCTTGCGCGTCCGGCGCCGGTCCCGCTGCAACCGCCGTGCCAGCCGCCACCGTGGCGCCGTCACCCACCGCGGTAGCGATTCCAACGGCGACACCCGCTCCCACGTCGGCCGCAACTCTGCCGCCCACGCCAACGCCGAGACCGACTCCAACAGCGACGCCGCTGCCCGCACCGACTCCTTCGCCAACGCCGGTGCCAACACCGACCCCGAGGCCGACGCCCACGCCGACTCCTACACCAACGCCGGTTCCTCTGCACGGCCAGGCCTTACTTGACCGGGCCAGCGGCTTTCCGCACGCGCTCCTCTTTCGATCAGCGGTCGAGCAGGCGGCGCGGCGTAGCGAACCCCCGGCCCAGGTGGTGGCGCTCGCGGAACACTATGACATGGTCATGGCCAAAGCCTTGGATGAAGAGATCATCGGCAACCAAAAGGCCGCCCCGTATCTCCAGGCCGTCAAGGCCCGCTACCCTGACAAAGTCGTGCTCGACCACTTCCTCTTCCCTGGCAGGCATCCCTTGAGCACGCAGCCTCCGGTCTTCCCAGGGCACTGGCTCCTGATGAATGGGACGGCGCTGAGCGCCGACCTCGCGCTCGCCGATACTGTGCTCCAGGTGGCCGATAGCAGCGTCCTGCGCGAAGGGGAGGCCGTCCAAGTGACCGCGCTCGATGCTGCGGGCAAGCCGGACTACAGCAAGGTGGAGCAGGTGCGTGTAGTTTCGCTGGCGCCCGGCAGAGCGACCGTCGAGCGAGGCGCCTATGGTTCCGTGCCGCTGGATTTTCAGCGCGCTCAGACGAGAGTCGCGGCACATGCATGGACAAGTT
>JACQEE010000352.1 GCA_016200725.1 Chloroflexota bacterium | reverse complement strand
TATGGCCCTCCGACCCTTCGATGTGCAGGCCCGAGACTACAAACGCCTCGGCCAACTCATCCGCCGCGATTCCCGCAACAACTGGACGGATCCTGCGATGGATGGCGCGGCTGTCTAAGTAAACGAAGCACGTTATGGCGAAACCACAGAAAGTGCTTGTCATCGGCTCCGGGCCAATCATCATCGGCCAGGCTGCCGAGTTTGACTACGCCGGCACACAGGCGTGCAAGGCCCTTCGCGAAGAGGGGATCGCTTCTGTGCTGGTGAACTCCAACCCGGCGACCATCATGACTGACCTCGACATCGCCGACTCCGTCTACATTGAGCCGCTCACCGTAGACGTCGTCGAGCGCATCATCGCTCGCGAGCGCCCTGACGGCCTCATCGCGACACTCGGAGGGCAGACCGGCCTGAACCTCGCGGTGGCCTTGGGCGACGCTGGCATCCTCGCGAAGTACAACGTCCAGGTGCTCGGCACCTCGCTTGAAAGCATTCGCAAGGCCGAGGACCGCGAGCTCTTCAAGCGCATGATCCAAGGAATCGGCGAGCCGTGCGTGGAAAGCGAGATTGCGACCACGCTGGAAAAGGCCGAGGAGATCGCCCGTCGCATTGGTCTCCCCGCCGTCATCCGTCCCGCCTACACGCTTGGCGGCACCGGTGGCGGCATTGCCGGGACATGGGAAGAGTTTCGCCGGATCGCCACCGGTGGTCTTGCCGCGAGCCCCATCCATCAAGTCCTCGTCGAGCGCAGCCTGGCTGGCTGGAAAGAGATTGAGTACGAGGTCATGCGCGACGGCGCTGACACGTGCATCACCATCTGCAACATGGAAAACTTCGACCCGATGGGTGTCCACACGGGTGACAGCATCGTCGTCGCGCCGAGTCAAACGCTCAGCGACCACGAGTACCAGATGCTGCGCACCGCGAGCATCAAGATCATTCGCGCTCTCGGCATCGAAGGCGGCTGCAACATCCAGTACGCGCTGGCACCGCATCCGAACGTCGGCATCCCGGGCGTGCCGCACCAGCGCGCCTACTCAGTGATTGAGGTGAATCCTCGCGTCAGCCGCTCATCCGCCCTCGCCAGTAAGGCGACTGGCTACCCCATCGCTCGTGTCTCCGCCAAGATTGCGGTCGGCAAACGCCTTCACGAGATTCCCAACGCAGTGACAGGAAAGACATCCTCTGCTTTCGAGCCTGCCCTTGATTACTGCGTCGTGAAGATTCCGCGGTGGCCCTTCGACAAATTCGCCACCGGCGACCGCACCATCGGCACCCAGATGAAGGCCACCGGCGAGGTCATGGCGATCGACCGCTCCTTCGAAGGCGCCCTCCAGAAGGCGGTGCAGTCCCTAGAGAACGGCAACAAGACGATTCTGTGGGAAGACACTGCATGGTTTACCGAAGGAGACCTGGACGTTGAGAAGTTGCCGCTCAAGCCCAACGATCTGCGGCTCTGGGCGCTGCTCGCGGCCCTAAGACGAGGCGTGCAACCGCTGCAACTTACGCGCCTGACGGGCATCGACCTCTGGTTTACCACGAAGCTTGCCAAGATCGTGAGCGTGGAGCGGCGATTGCTTGGGGAAGACTTGACCCAAGATTTGATGCGTCACGCCAAGCGCATGGGCTTCGCCGACGATGTCATCGGTACCCTGGCTGACTACCTGCCCGAGCAAGTTCGCGAGATGCGTAAGCAATGGGGTATCACTCCGGTCTACAAGATGGTGGACACCTGTGCGGCCGAGTTCGCCGCCGAGACACCCTACTTCTACAGTACCTACGAGCAAGAGAACGAGGCTCCCGCCGAGCCAGGGGCGAAGGCGGTAGTCGTCGGCAGCGGGCCGATACGCATTGGCCAGGGTATCGAGTTCGACTACTGCAGCGTGCACGCCGCCTGGGCCCTGCGAGGCGCGGGTGTCCAGAGCATCATGATTAACTCCAACCCCGAGACGGTCTCCACCGATTTCGACACCAGTACACGCCTCTACTTCGAGCCGCTCATCGAGGAGCGCGTCCGCGACATCATCGAGAACGAGACCTACCGCAACAACGGCAAGTCGGAGCCTCCTCCATCAACTTGCGTCCAATTCGGAGGCCAAACGGCTGTGAACCTGGCGGGCTCTCTCTCCCGGTCTGGATTGCCTTTCCTCGGCTCCGGCGCCGGGGCGCTGGACCTTGCGGAAGATCGAGGCCGCTTCGGTCGCTTCCTCGATGGTTTGGGTATCCCGCAGCCTCCCGGTGCTGGGGTGATGGACATCGAAGAGGCGTTGAACGTCGCCAAGCAGATCGACTACCCCGTGCTCGTGCGGCCTTCCTACGTCCTGGGCGGCCGCGCCATGGAAATCGTCCATAATGCGACAGAACTCGTACGCTATGTCCAGGCGGCGATGGAGATCGGC
>JACQEE010000346.1 GCA_016200725.1 Chloroflexota bacterium | reverse complement strand
CGTATTCGGCGAACACAGGCAGCACGGGATGGTAGACCAGGCTGAATGAGAAGACTTTGCCCTTGCCGCTCGATTTCATCCAGTCGTATTTCATCGACCCGCACTTCACGCAGCCGGGCTGCGGAGGGTAACGGAACTTGCCGCACTGCGAGCACTTCTGGATACGCAGGTCGCCCTTGTTACAGGCGTCCCAGAAGTCTTTCGTGTCGGGGTCGGGCGACAATTCGCCCATGGAGGCGGGCATGTAGGGCTTGTGCGTGGGCATACTGGTCATGGTTATCTCCGTAACAGCATCGAGGACGTTGGCAGGTTGGTAGGTCCAGCGGTTACGAGCGCGATCTCGGCATCCTTCACCTGGCTCGTCGAGGTGCCACGCAACTGGCGGCAGGCCTCGGCGACGTGCGTGAGGCCAAGGAGGTAGACCTCGGAGAGGTTGCCGCCGTGGGTGTTCACGGGCAGTCGAGCCTTCGGCCCCCACTGGATGCCGCCGTTCTCGACGAACGGCCCACCCTCGCCGCGCTTGCAGATGCCGTAGTCCTCGAGTTGCAGGATCACCATGCCGGAGAAGTGGTCGTAGAACTCGGCGACGTCTACATCCTTCGGCTCGATGCCGGCCATCGCATAGAGGCGCTTGGCGAGGTGGGCGTGGCCGGCCGAAGCATAGAGTGGCTCCGGCGTGTTCTGCCCGATGAGCGCCTGTCCCCACTCGGACGAGCCGCCCTGCGCCGTCGCCATGATGTATACCGGCTTCTGCTTGAGCGACTTGGCGCGTTCGGCGGAGGCGACGAGGAAGACCATGCCGCCGTCGTTCTCCTGGCAGTAGTCGTACAGGCGGAAGGGGTCGGCGATGATGCGCGAGTTCTGGTGGTCCTCGATGGTGAGCGGCGCCTGCATGAGGGCTCGCGGGTTGCGTGTGGCGTGATAGCGCTTGGCGACGGCCACCTCGGCGAGGTGCGTCGTCTTGGTGCCGTAGAGGTGCATATGGCGTCGAAAGATGAGCGAGAAGAACTGGCCGGGCGCGACGAGGCCGAATGGCTGGTGGAAATCGCCGCGCGGGTTGGCAGTGCCTGGGGCCTTGCTTGCCCGCCCGTACGAGGCGCCGAAGCGCATGTGGGGCGGCTGTGTGATGATCTTGTAGACCATGACGACGTTGGCGTAGCCGGCGACGATGGCCGACGCGGCCTGGGCGAATGCGCCGCAGGTGCCGCCGCCTCCGCCGCCGAAAACCATGCCGCAGTAGTTGACGTTGGGGATGCCCAGCGACGGCGCGAGCAGCGAGGGGTCGTTCTTATCCATCGAGTAGGAGCAGAAGCCGTCGATCTCCTCGCGCTTGATGCCCGACTCGTCGAGCGCCTGCTCCAGCGCCTCGGCGATCTGGACGACCTGGCTCTTGTGGGCGTACTGGCCGCGCATGCCGTAGCCGGTGTCGCCGAAGCCAACGATGCAGGTTTTGTCTTTGATGGTCACGTTCACTCCTTCGGCTGCCGCCGCATGTTGCGGTGGCTGCATCGCTCGTGGCGCCCCCACCCCGCCCCACCCAAGAATCAGGGTTGCAGGGGGGACACCCCCCTTGCCCCCCGTCTGGGGGCTTTGCCCCCTGAACCCCTTATAAGGCAGCGTTGCTGCGCTCGGACTGGTAGGTCCTTCTAACTCCCTCTCACGGGGGAAGAGAGGCCCCCCGCTTCAGATGTCTAGGCGGACACCGGCTTCGACATGAGGACGTAGTCTTCCTAAAACCCGTACAACTTCGACGCGGTGCCGCCGATCATGGCGCGCTTCTCGTGCTCTGGGACGCCGGCGAACATCTCGGCGATGGCCTGCTGGGAGTGCGGCCAAGTGCCCTCGTGGTGCGGGTAGTCGTTGCCCCAGAGCAGCGGCTCGACGCCGGTGACGTCGCGGTTGTGCACGCCCACGGGGTCGTTCTGGAAGGTGCAGTGGCCCTGTCGCTTGACGTAATCGCCGGGGAGCATCTTGAGTTTCGGCGATGTCCACATGTGATGCTGCTCGTAGATCTGGTTCATCGACTGCACGACCCAGGCGAGCCAGGCGCTGCCCGTCTCGACGGTGATGAAGTGCACCTTGGGGAAGCGCTCCATCGCACCGGAGGAGGCAAGGTAGGCGAGGACGTGGGGCCCGTCGCCCTGTGCGGAGAGCAGGTAGTTGATGACCGCGCCGCCGGGGCCGCGCTCGGCGCGAGGCTCGTGACCCGTGCCGCAGTGGAAATCGACCGGCAGGCCGGTGTCCTGGATCGCCGCCCAGAGCGGATCGTAGTCCGGCTGGTTGTACGGACGGTCGGGGCGCTGCGACGGCAGGAAGAGCGCGCGCAGGCCAAGTTTGGCGACTCGCTGTACTTCGGACGCCGCCATCCCAATGTCCTTCGTGGGGATGAGGGCGGCAGGGGCAAAGTTGGCCTTGTAGTTGCCGAAGACCTCCGCGGCCCAGTCGTTATAGGTGCGCGCCATCGCCATCTGGTAGGCGGCGTCGGGCGACATGAAGATGCTGAGGCCGTTACTGGGGTAGATCACCTCGCCGGTGACGCCGTCGCGCTCCTGGTCCTTCTTGCGCGCGGCAGGATCCCAGCCGCCGGCGGCGGCGCGCTGTAGGTCTTCGCCCTGGAGCGACATGCGGCCTTTGGGCATCTTTCGCGGGTGCGTGCCGTCGATGATCATGTACTCGACACCGTCGCGCATCTCGCGGCGCGGCGCGCGGGGCCGG
>JACQEE010000351.1 GCA_016200725.1 Chloroflexota bacterium | reverse complement strand
GCAGGTTGAAGGTATCCATAGGCTCGAAGGCGACGAGTTCGCGCATGCGGAGTACGCCGCCGAGACGCGGCTGCTCAGTGACAGGAGTCGCCGTCGCGGTCACCGCGCCCTGGAAGGTGGGTGTGGCGGCAGGCCTGGGAGTGGCGGTCGCCTGAGCCGCTGTCGCGGGCGAAGTCGCCGCGGGCTTCGGCGTCGCCGTCTTGTCACTGCCGCCGCCGCAAGCACCGACGATAAGAGCAAGAATGGCCGCGAACGCGAATGCCAGAGATAGACGCTTTGCATTGAGAAAACGCATGGCGACACGCTCCTATGGTAGGAAACGTCTAGGAATGCCGCCATCGTGCGCGGATACGATGGGTGAGTCAAGAAGTGTGACGAGAAATCGCAGGCGGAGAGGCAATCTGTAGAGACGAACTGCGCCCCTTTAGGACCGCAGGAAGGTGCTGCGCCAGCGCTCGCCGAGCGAGACACTGCGCCGGGCGATCCACGCATAGGCTGCGATGCCTAAGGGAAGGGCTGCGGCATATATCACGAGTTCAGGCGGGGCTCCGAAGAGCCAGGCGAAGAATACATTCGCGCCGAACCCCGTGGCGCTGGCGATGAGGGTGTTGCGGGCGACAACGAAACTTCCAGCGGCAACCGCGAGACCAAGGCCGGCAGCGCCGGGCGTGAGAGCAGTGAGGACGCCTGCCCCGGGCGCTACGCCACGCCCGCCCTTGAAACCATAGAAGAGAGGCAGGTTGTGGCCGAGGACAACACCCAGGCCTGTCAGGAGTGCGGCCTCCGGAGAGATGAGCCATCTGACCAAGACGACAGGTATGACGGCCTTGGCGAAATCGCCCAGCAGCACGACGATGGCCACACGAGGGCCGCGCAGCCAATACACGGTCGATGCGCCAGCCCCGTGCTTGTTCAGGTGCCTCGCCTCTCGCGGTTGCCGAGCGAGGATGTGCGCGAACGACACGCAGCCTGCAAGGTACCCGGTGATCAGGGCAATGGGTATGTAGGTTGAATCCAAGGGGAATGAAGCGCTTTGGTTCGGGTGGTCGAATGTAGGCGCATGGATTGTACACCTAGTGACGCGACCGTAGTTCGCGCAGACGGTGTGCCCTGTTTCTTGCCCGACCTGATACCCTACAGGCGCACTGAGAAGGAGTCCCGCATGCGTTTCACGTTGACACCTGAACTACAGGCCTGGCAGAAGGAAGTCGGCGACTGGGTGGAGAAGGAGCTGCCAAAGGACATCGAAGGCGGCGAGGACGCTTACAACGACGACAACTGGCCGAAAACGCGCGAGTTTCGGAAGAAGCTCGGCAAGCGCGGCTGGGTCGGCATCGGCTGGCCCAAAGAACACGGCGGCATGGGTGCCAGCGTCATGGAGCAGGTCGTCTTCAACGAGACGATGGTCTATCATCACGCGCCGCTCGACCCGCAGATCTACCAGGTGTGCCCGGCGATCATGATGCACGGGTCGGATGACCTGAAGAAGCGGTTCCTCGACGCGACGGCGCGGCAGGAGATCGTGTGGTGTCAGGGCTTCAGCGAGCCGAACTCCGGTTCCGACCTCGCGAGCCTGCAGACGAAGGCGGTGAAGGACGGCGACGAGTGGGTGATCAACGGCTCGAAGATCTGGACATCGTACGGCCACCGCGCCGACTGGATCCACATCCTGGTACGGACGGACCAAGACGTGCCAAAGCACAAGGGCATCACGTACCTGATCGCGGACATGCACAGCCCGGGCGTGCGCATCCAGCCGCTCATCAACATCGCAGGCAGCCACGGCTTCAACCAGGTGTTCTTCGACAACGTGCGCGTGCCGTCGGGCAACATCATCGGCGAAGTGAACCGAGGCTGGTACGTGGCGATGACGACGCTGGACAACGAGCGGAGCGGCATCGTGCAGGTATCAGGCGCGCGACGCCAGTTGCACGACCTGCTCGACTATGTGGTGAAGACGCCGCGAACGAGTCCTGTCGTGCGGCGCGACTTGGCGATACGGCACCGCCTAGCAGAACTGGCCATCGAGGCGGAGATGAGCCGCAACCTGGCCTATCGCGTCGGCTGGCTGCAGCACAACGGCAAGACGTTCGACATGCCGGCATCGATCTCGAAGACGTTCGCGAGCGAGTTATCGCAGCGCATCTCGAGGGCGGCGATGGACTCGGTGGGGCTGTACGCACAGTTCTGGCGCAACGTGAAACACGCGCCACTCGGCGGCCGCCTGCCGACGACGTACCTGGGCTCAATCGCTAGCACGATCGCGGCAGGGACGTCGGAGATCAATAGGAACATCATTGCCACGCGAGGGCTTGGACTGCCGAGGTAGTGGTTACGCGGAGGGTCGCAATGAGTTTGATAGGTAGGGAGAACAAGACTTGGGCAGAGGCTCTCCGGCGCAAAGGCGAGGCGTTCTATGGAGGCGACGCCTGGGGGCATATTTGGGACGTCTTCAACGAACTCCTCCCGTATTTTGCGAAGGGCGAGGAGTATGCAGCTGTGAACGTACTTG
>JACQEE010000001.1 GCA_016200725.1 Chloroflexota bacterium | reverse complement strand
AAGCCGTGGATCTTGCCCGCCTTCTGCCTGTCCATCGGCACCTCGGCGTTCCTGGCGCGCCTGACGCGCAGCACGGTGCTGGAGGTGATGCGCCAGGACTACGTGCGCACGGCGTGGGCGAAGGGGCTGCCGGAGCGCACGGTCATCGTGCGTCACGCCTTGAAGAACGCGTTCATACCCGTGATCACGATCCTGGGCACGCAGGTCGGCTTCCTTATCGGCGGCGTGGCCATCGTGGAGACGATCTTCAACCTACCGGGGATGGGCCGCGTGACGGTCAACGCCATCGATCACCGGGACCTGCCGTTGATCCAGACTGCGGTTTTCATCTTCGCCGGCGTACTCATTCTGATTAACCTGCTCGTCGACGTTTCGTATGCATGGTTCGATCCGCGCATACGCTACGGGTAGCGATCAATCATGGCCGCACAGCATACAGAAATCCTTATAACTGCGCCGGGCGGGGTAGCCAAATGGCGGGCGAAGAGCGGCCGCGCGCTGGCGGGCATCGGATGGTTCGCGCGCCACAAGCCTCTCGGCTTTCTTTCAGCCGTCATCATCATCGGCCTGATCGTAATCGCGGTCTTCGCGCCGCTGGTCTCTCCGTACCACTACAAACATGTCTTCCTTACGCCGAACGCGAGAGGGCCTTCGTGGCATCACTGGCTGGGTACCGACAACCTTGGCCGCGATGAGATGAGCCGGGTCTTCTACGGCGCGCGCGTCTCGCTGTATGTCGGTTTCCTCTCGGTCCTCTTCTCGACCGCCGTCGGCACAGTCATTGGACTGGTCAGCGGCTTTTTCGAAGGCCTCTTCGATCTGCTCGCGCAACGCTTCATCGACGCGCTCCAGGCGTTCCCTGCGCTGATTCTGGCGCTAGGCATCCTTGCGGTGCGTGGGCCCAGCCAGAACACCGTGCTCTTCGTCATCGGCATCGTGCTCATCCCAGGCACGGCGCGCATCGTGCGAGGCGCGGTACTTTCGACGAAGCAGAACGTGTACGTTGATTCGGCGCGCGCCGTGGGCGCCTCGAACACCAGGATCATGTTCCGGCACATCTTGCCCAACATCCTTGCGCCCATCATCGTTCAGTCGTCGGTGCTGCTTGGCGGCGCTATCCTGTTCGAGGCCAGCCTCTCGTTCCTGGGCGCCGGCGTGAGCGTGACGACGCCATCGTGGGGCTCGATGATCAGTGGACGGCCTGGTACCGGGGTGCAGTCGTCGATCGACTTTCGCTCGTTCCCCTGGCTTGCGATTGTCCCCTCAGCGGCGATCAGCATGGCTGTCTTCTCGTTCAACCTGCTGGGCGATGCGGTCCGCGACATCCTCGATCCCCGCCTGCGCGGCGGCGGCGGGCGGATCATGTAGGGAAGCGCTCGCGGGAGCGGACGTGGGCGATCAAGAGCTGCCATGCGGGTCTGGTGCCGAAGCCGGGAGTCGAACCCGGATGAGGTTGCCCTCAACGGTTTTTGAGACCGTCGCGTCTACCTTTCCGCCACTTCGGCAGGCGCCACGCAAGGCCTGGACGTGTGTTGGGGAGGGATGGTGCCGAGGGCCAGAATCGAACTGGCGACACCACGATTTTCAGTCGTGTGCTCTACCGACTGAGCTACCTCGGCGCAAGGATTCAGTCTACGGAAGCGGGATAGGACAGTCAAGAAAAATGGCAGCCCAACAGAAGAGGGCTTAGCCCTTCGCTATCGGCTTTGGGATGCCGCCGAAGCGGAGGCGCATGAGGCCCTTGAGGTCGCGCCAGGCGGTCTGGACGACTTTCACTCGTGTGTCGGGGTCGTCGCGCCAGTGGACGGGGATCTCCTTGACGCGATAGCCGCGTTTCTCGGCGATGATGAGCACTTCGGTATCGAGGAACCAGGCCAGGTCTTTGGTCACCGGCAGGATTTCGTCTGCCGCCTTCCGGCTCATCGCTTTGAAGCCACACTGGGCGTCGTGGAACTTCGTCCGGAACATCAGCCGGATGATGGCGTTGTAACCCCGCGACGTGGTCTCGCGCTTCAGCGAGCGCAACTCGACCTTGGAGCCCTTCATCAGCCGCGAACCGATCGCGACGGCGCAGCCGTCTTTGGCGATGGCGTCGATCAGCGGCGGGAGCGCTTCGAGGCCGGTGGAGAGGTCGACGTCCATGTAGCAGACAACATCGGCCCTGCTTTCAAGCCAGGCCTTTCGCAGCGCTCGTCCGCGACCCTTAATCTCGAGGTGGATGGCGGCAACCTGCCCTGGCAGGCGCGCCTCGTATTCCTTGGCGACGGCGAGGGTGCGGTCGGACGAGCCGTTGTCGGCAATGACGATGCGCCACTGGTAGCCTGAAAGGCCCTGACGGCAATAATCTAGCAGCCGGTCGAGGGAAAGCGGGAGTTGCTTCTCTTCGTTCAGACAAGGGATGACGATGTCGACGCTCGGCATAGCGGCCAACATTGTCCCTGTTGGGCGGCGAGGCGGTCAAGGCGCATGGATGCCGGTACTGGCACGTTGCCGCGCGGTTGACGAAATGGTATAGACTGGCACACCCTAGCGAGCCCTAGGCGGTGCTGGAAGCGGAGGTGGGCCATGCCCGTTGTGACGATTGCCGGGCGCATAGGCAGTCCCTCGCGGCAAGTTGGACTCGAAGTTGCACGGCTGCTCGGCGCCGACTACATCGACCACCAGATACTGGCGCAGGCTGCGCGACACTCCGGGACGCCCGTTGAGGAGATGGTGCAAAAGGACGAGCGCGCTACCCGCGGGCGCGAGCGCATCGCCAAGTTTTTCCAGACCTTCTTGGAGAAGTCGGCGGCAGCAGGCACGGCAGGCGACCCGTTCCTGGGCCCAGTAGCGGTCGAGGCGCTGATGTCACGGTCGCTCACCGAGGCGGCGCTGCCGGCGCACAACCGCGTCGAGCAGCTGAACGACGAACGCTACCTGCAGGTCATCTCGCGCGTCATTCAGGACGAGGCGCGGGACAACAACGCCGTGCTGATCGGGCGGGGCAGCAACTTGATCCTGAAGGATCTGCCGATGGCGCTCCACGTCTACGTCGTCTCCAGCGAAGCGACGCGGATGGGAGAGGTCATGCGTCGCGAGCGGCTGGATGCGGAGGCCGCGAAGAAGTTCATCAAGGAGCGCGAGGAGAGCCGGGTTGGGTGGTACAAGAAGTTCTTCAAGGTCGCGCCTGAGGACCCCACGCTCTACCACATCTTCCTGAACATCGACCGCCTCGGGCGCGACCATGCGGCGCGCATCATCGCCGAGGCTGCGCGCGAGATGCAGCGCACGTCGTCGTCTGCCGCGGCCGGCGCGTAGGCGGGCAGCGGGTTGCTGCTGCAGCGCGGTGAATCGTTCAACCGACCATCGCGGGCTTGACGCGCTGATCGTAGACGTCCGCCCCGTCGCGGTATTGCGTGTCGTTTACCGGGGCTTTCCGCAGCCGGTCCCTGAACTCCGCCTCGAGGTCCACGGCGAACACCTCTCGGGCGAGTTGCATCGCGCGCCCGGCGTAGCGCAGCACCTGGATGGCCTCGATGCCGGAGATGTCGTCGAAGAACCAGCCGCAACTCGTCTGCATCAGGAGCGAGTGACGCTGTAGTTCGAGGTAGTTGAGGATGCTCGTGGTGGAGCCGGGCGTGACTTCGACCGTCGCGTGCGAGGCGAGGCAGGCGCTCACGTTCGCCGGGCTGCGGTCGAGGATCACGCTGATGTACTCGTCGCGGGCGAGCCACGGATCGGCGAGCACCTTCGCAGCCTCCTGCTCGTAGTGTGTCGCGAGGCTGTCGCGCAGCCAATCGATGGCCTCGCGGAGCGGGGCGCGCCATGCCTGCCGCCACTCGGGGTGCGCGCCCATGTTGCAGCCGCAGTCGGACCGCCAGCGCTCGACGCCGTGCGGGCACGACCACGAGGTGTTCTCGCGCAGTTCGACCTCGTGTGACGGCGGGTAGCGCTCGAGATACTCGGCGTAGTTCGTCAACCTTGCCAGGCCGCGCGTTTCGATATGGTGGAGGGCGTAGGCGAGCGCCATATCGCCGTGGCGGAAGTGATGGCCGTAGGTTTCGCCATCGGTGGCGATGCTGACGATCTGCGGCCATGGGCGGCCATCGTTGAACGAGGCGAGCAGCCGCGAGGCGAACGCGGCGCCGTCCGAGAGGAGCCGCTCGAAGGCCACGGCGCGCGATACGGGGCCATCGTAGAAGAAGACGGCGATGGTGCGTCCTTCACGCAGGCGCACGAGGTAGGGCATCGTCGGGTCGAGACGTCCGTCCGTCGCGTCGCGCCATTCGCGGCCTCCGATGGGCCGGAAGCGCTTCGCCTGTGCGGTGTCGAGGATGGTGAACTGGATGCCGTGTCCGGCCATGATGGCGAGCGATTCGAGGTCGACCGCGGTCTCGGGGAGCCACATGCCCTCGGGCTTGCGGCCGAAGCGCTTCTCGAAGTCGTAGATGCCCCAGGCGACCTGCGTCTCTTTGTCGCGACGGTTCGCTAGGGGCATGATGACGTGGTTATAGGCCTGCGCGATGGCCGAGCTGTGGCCGGAGAACTGCGCCTGGCCGGCCTTGTCGGCGTCGAGCACCGTCTGGTAGATGTCGGGACGCTTCTGGGCCATCCACGAGAGCAGCGTCGGCCCGAAGTTGAACGACATCTTGGCGTAGTTGCTGGCGATCTGGATGGAGCGGCCCTCGGCGTCGAGGATGTGGGCGGCGCCGTTGGGGGCATAGCACTCGACGGTGATGCGCTCGTTCCAATCGTGGTACGGGCTCGCCGATGCTTCGGTCTCGATGGCCTCCAGCCAGGGGTTCTCGCGCGGCGGCTGGTAGAAGTGGCCGTGGATGCAGAGGTACTGTTCCATAAGAGGTGTCGCTGAGATAGCGACTCGAATAGCATACTCGCCGTGCCGAGAAGGCGTACATCCCCTGGAAGGCGACGGCGTATTCGCTAGGCCGGGCCGGGCTTAAGGAAAATGGCCGCGAGCGGCGGCAGCGTCAGTTCGAGCGAGTACGGTCGTCCATGCGAATTGGCCTCCTGGGCGAGCACTTCGCCGAGGTTGCCGACGCCGCTGCCGCCGTAGTACTTCGCGTCGCTGTTGAGCAACTCGCGCCAGGGGCCGCCATGCGGGACTCCGACGCGATAGCCGTAGCGCACGACGGGCGTGAAGTTGCAGGCGACGAGGACGATGTCGTTGGGGTCGCGACCCTTGCGCAGGAAGGTGAGCACGCTGTTCTCGCCATCGTTATGCTCGAGCCACTCGAAGCCTGCGGGCTCGGAGTCGAGTTGATGGAGGGCTGGCTCGTGGCGAACTTCTGCCAGTCGTCGCCGGGCATCTTGCCGAGCAGCGAGCCCTTGCCGTAGACGACCTCATCGTGCGAGAGGGACAACACGAAATTTTCATGGAAGGCGTAGACCATGCGGAAGGTGAGTTCGCCGTGGTGCCACTTGCGATGGATGGGGTCGCGGCGCATGTACTCGAGGGTGTCGTGCATCCAGCCCATGTCCCACTTGTAGCCGAAACCGAGGCCGCCTACATACGTCGGCTTGGAGACTTTTTCCCAGGCGGTGGACTCCTCGGCGATGGTCTGCGCGCCGGGGAAGTTGCGGTAGACCTCTTCGTTGAGACGCTTCAGCAGCGAGATCGCCTCGAGGTTCTCGCGGCCGCCCTGCTCGTTAGGCAGCCACTCGCCGGCCTTGCGCGAGTAGTCGAGGTAGAGCATGGAGGCGACGCCGTCCACGCGCAGGCCGTCGGCGTGGTACTTGTCGAGCCAGAACATGGCGCTGCTGAGGAGGAAACTGCGCACCTCGTTGCGGCCATAGTTGAAGATCGCGCTGTTCCAATCGGGGTGGAAGCCCTTGCGCGGGTCGGCGTGCTCGTAGAGGTGGGTGCCATCGAAATAGGCGAGCCCATGTGCGTCCATCGGGAAGTGTGAGGGCACCCAGTCGAGGATGACGCCGACGCCCGCTTGGTGCAGGTAGTCGACGAGATACATGAAGTCCTGCGGCGTGCCGTAGCGAGAGGTCGGGGCGAAGTAGCCGGTCGTCTGGTAGCCCCACGAGCCGTAGAAGGGGTGCTCCATGACGGGCAGGAACTCGACGTGCGTGTAGCCCAGGCGGCGGACGTGGTCGGCGAGGCGAGGCGCCAGTTCTCGATAGGTCAGCCAGCGATTGCCTTCCTCCGGCACGCGCATCCATGAGCCGAGATGCACTTCGTAGATGGCGAGTGGGGCGTCGAGGGCACTGCGTTTGCCGCGCCGCGCCATCCAATCCGAGTCGTTCCAGCGATAGTCGAGATCCCAAACGACGGATGCAGTCTTCGGCGGAGTCTCGGCGAAAAAGGCGTAAGGATCGGCCTTTTCTCCCCGGTGACCTCGGTGCTGCGAGTGGACGCGGTACTTGTACAGTGCGCCCTTAGCGAGGCCCGGCACAAAACCCGTCCAGATGCCTGACGACTCCACGGGCCGCAGGGGTGTGGCGTTGGCCTGCCAGCCGTTGAAGTCGCCGATCAGGGAGACCGCCTCGGCGTTGGGCGCCCACACGGCGAACGATGCGCCGGGCTGGCCGTGCATCTCGCCGAGATGCGCGCCGAGGCGGTCGTAGAGGCGCAGGTGGCTGCCTTCGTTGAAGAGATGGAGGTCGTCGCGCGACAACGTCGGCACGGTACGGCCCTTCGCTGGGGAGACCGGTGAGGTGGGCGGGCGACGCCTCATCGAAGTCATGGGGCCTGCGCCTTGCGCCGCGACGCAGCGAGCGCCTCGAGGGGTTCAATGACATCGCGCATCTGCGTGAACTGCTCGATGGGGTAGCGCACCTTGCGACGCCAGTTGGGACGCTCGCGGCTGGTGCCCGGCGTGTTCTGCGGCAGCGTCTCACCCCAGAGGTCTTCGAGGCTGGCCATGACGAGGGCGGCCTTGCCGGCGGCGAGGCGCTCTACGACAGCGTTGTGCGTCGCCATCGGCGTTGCCTGACCTCGCAAGGCTCCAACCTTACGGAGCCGCTTCGCAAGACTACTCGTTGCCTGGCTCCGCTGCTTCGAGGCGATCCGCGCCTGCTCGCGCGTGATCAGGCCCATGTTTTGGCGGTCGGTGATGTCCACCCCTTGCCAGAATCCAGCCCACGGCGGCATGTCGTGCGTGTTCGTTCCCGCTTGCCAGCCTGGCGGCACAGGCGCGAGGCCATCGGGGGCGCGCGCGTCGAGTCGGTACTGCACGACGTACTGGCCACCGATGCCGTGCGTGGCGAGCGCGCGGTCGGTGTAGGCGGGCACCGTGCCGAGGTTTTCGCCCACGATCCATGACCGGCTGCGGTGCGACTCGAGGCTCAGAATGGCGTAGAACTCCGCGGCGTTGTAGCGGACGTAGGTCCCTTCTTTCGCACCGAGTCCGGGAGGCACGACATAGATGCGGTGGAAGCCCATCACGTGGTCTACGCGCAGGATACCAGCGACGCTCAACAGGCGCCGCACGCTGTCGATGAAGTAGCGATACCGCGTCCGCCGGATGCCGTCGGGATGCAATGGCGGGAAGGCCCAGTTCTGGCCGCCGAAGAAGAGCGCATCCGGTGGCGCGCCTGTGGAGAGGCCCGTGGCGAAGGCATCCGGCTCCTGCCAGATATCGTAGCCGGAGGGGTGCACGCCGACGGGCAAGTCGAGATACAACCCCGGCCCGGACTTGCGCGCCGCGGCGGCCACCTCGCCCAACTGACGGTGCGCGGCGAATTGGACGAAGCGATGGTAGCCGGCGACGGCCTCGTCATAGTCGCCGCGCGTGAGGTGGCCGCTTCGCTGGCGCGAGGGCCAGTCCGGCCACGGCTTGCGCGACTGCTCAACGGCGGCTCGGAAGCGCGCGTAGCCATCGAGGTGCGGCTGGCCGGCGACGAAGCGGCGATAGTCGTCGCGCTGCGACGCGCCGGTCGCGAAGAACTGCCTTGCGAGCGGCTCCAGGACCTGGCGCTTCGCGGCCATCACGGCCTTGTAATCCACGAGAGGCTGCTTGCGCAGGCCAGGGAGGGCACCGCTTCGCGCCGCCCGTCCTTCCTTTCGACTTCGCTCAGGGCTGGCTATCGGCTCAGGACGAACGGAATTGGCTAGTTGATCGACGTCGAGGTAGATTTCGTTCCAGAAGCGGCGGCTGACGGGCATGTAGGGGCTGTACTCGTAGGGCTCGTCGAGGAAGGCGGCCGTGAGCGGGAGGGTACCCACAGCACCATGCCCGAGGTTTCCGACCCAACGCGCGAGTGCATCGAGGTCGGTGAAGTCACCGATGCCCCAGTCGCGTGTCGAGCGCAGGGCGTACAACGGCGCGAAGAGGCCCCATGTGCGCGAGGGGACAGCGAACACCTGGCGCGGGGCGGAGATGATGAACGACTCGCCCTGGCGACTACCCATTTCGAGATGGAGCGTATGGTATCCGGGCGGCAGGCCGTCGATCGGCAGCACCACTCGCACGTACCGCATACCTTCAACGTCAGCGGCCTCGCGTGGCTGCACACTTGCGTCCGTCCAGGTCAC
>JACQEE010000345.1 GCA_016200725.1 Chloroflexota bacterium | reverse complement strand
GATGTAGGCGGGCGGATGCTTCGCGTTGCGAGCGTTGGCCGCAGAGGTCATGACGACGGCGGCGGCGCCATCGGTCTCCAGGCAGCAGTCGAAGAGGCGCATGGGCTCGGCGATGAAGCGCGAGGCTAGGTAGTCCTCGATGGTCATGTGCTGGCGCATGACGGCGTTAGGGTTGCGAATCGCGTTATCGCGGAGCGTGACCGCGATCGCACCGAGGTGCTCCGCCTTGGTGCCGAACTCATGCATGTGCCGGCGTGTGAGGACGCCGACCTGCTGAACGGGGGAGACGAGGCCAAACGGGATGTGATACTGGGCAGCGTCGAAGACGGCCATGCCTTGCTTCTCCCAGGGACGTCCGCCGGAGTGAGCGCCACCTGTCGCACCAGTGGACTGCTTGCCGCGATTGCGCGCTCGGAAGCAGATCACATTGTTGGCCTGGCCGGTGGCGATGGCCATCGCCGCGAGTTGGATGCTGTTGGCGCCAGCGCCGCCGCCGTAAGGAGTCGTGGCGAAGAAGCGCAGTTCGGGGATACCCAACGCGTAAGCGAGTTCTTGCTCCGTGACGTTATCGATGTCGAAGCGGACGATGCCATCGATGTCCTTCGACGACATGCCAGCGTCGGCGATAGCCTTCTTGCTCGCCTCGATGGCGATGCTCAACTCAGTGCGGCCAAGGCCCTTCGAGAACTGCGTCTGGCCGATGCCAACGACGGCGGACTTGTTCTTGAGCGTCATGGAGAAACCCCCGGAATGCTAGGCGGATGGTAGCAGAAAATAAATGCCAAGGCACGAACAATGCAGGGGACTCGCCGTCGACGACGGCAACTCACCGGACGCAGTGAATCTGGGCTAGCCGACCTTAAGCGGAATGGGAACGGCAGTCGGGAGGGGAACACGCTTGACCAGGTCGGCGATCGTGGTGCGATCAAGTATGGTCTGGACGGCCTGTTCAACTTCCTCCCAAATGTTGCGCTGGGAGCAGGCCGGGGACATGCTGCAGAGTGCAGGATCCTCAAGGCAGCCGACGAGGGCGCTCGTCTCATCGAGCGCGTTCATCACCATGCCGAGTGTGATGTCAACGGCCTGTTTGGCAAGGACGTGGCCACCTTGAGGCCCGCGCTGGCTTTTCACAAGCCCGGACTTGGCCATCGTCAGGAGCAGGCGGTCGAGGTAGGGCTCAGGGATAGACTGGCGCCGAGCGATGTCGGCAGAGTGAATCGAGCCGAGGCCATCGTGCTGGGCAAGGTCCACCAGGGCTCGTACACCGTAGTCAACTTTCAATGGGATATGCATGTCTGCTACCTCCTACCCCTCCGACCCGTTCATTCTGTGCTCACTGCCTGCGCTTTGCCCTCGAGCGCGGCATGCAATGTATGCCACGCAAGGGTGGCGCACTTTACTCTCGAGGGAAACTCGGCTACGCCGGCCATGACTTCCAGTTCGCCGAGGTCGTCGCTGTCGTGGTGGCCGTTACGGCCGTGGGTCACCATGTGATGGAATTTCCCGAACAGCGCCTCGGCGGCCGCCTTGGACTTGCCCTTGACCTCCTGGGTCATCAAGGAAGCGGAGGCGCGGGAGATGGCGCAGCCCGAGCCCTGGAAGCCGATGTCGACAATTCGGTTGCCATCAAGTTTGACGAACAGTTTGATCTTGTCGCCGCAGAGCGGATTGTAGCCGTCGACGACGCGGTCGGCGTCGGGGAGCGACTTGAAGTTCCTCGGCCGGCTGTTGTGGTCGAGGACGATATCCTGATACAGCTCGCGAAGTTCAGACACTATTTGAACACCTTGAAGACGTGTTGGATGCCCTCGGCGAGCGCGTCGATCTCATCCTTGGTGTTGTAGAAGGCGAGCGAGGCACGGGCCGTGGCCGGGACGGAGAAGCGGTCCATGACGGGTTGCGTGCAGTGGTGGCCAGCGCGGATGGCGATGCCGCGCGTATCGAGGACGGAGCCGGTGTCGTGTGGATGGATGCCGTCGAGGACGAAGCCGAGGATGCTGGCCTTGCGCTTTGCGGTACCGATTAGTCGCAGACGATTGATCCGCTGCAGTTTCTCGGTGCCGTACTCGAGCAGTTCGTGCTCGTAGGGAGCGATGCGATCGAAGCCGATGGACTCGAGGTAGTCGATGGCCGCGCCAAGGCCGATGACGCCGGCGATGTGCGGCGTCCCGGCCTCGAACTTGTACGGGAGGTCGTTGTACACGGTCTTCTCGAAGGTGACTGACTTGATCATGTCGCCGCCGCCCTGCCAGGGAGGCATCGCCTCGAGGTGTTTCCGCTTGCCGTAGAGCACGCCGACGCCGGTGGGGCCGAAAAGTTTGTGCCCGGAGAAAGTGAAGAAGTCGCAGTCGAGCCGCTGCACGTCGATCTTGATGTGCGGGGCCGATTGCGCGCCATCGATGCAAACCGGGATGCCCTTGGCGTGCGCCATCTCGATGATGCGCTCGACAGGGTTGATGGTGCCGAGCGAGTTCGAGATGTGCACGATGGAAACGAGTTTCACGCGAGGGTTCAGCATGCGCTCGAACTCGTCCATGAGCAACTCGCCGGCATCGTTGATCGGCACGACGCGCAGTTTCGCGCCCTTCTCCTGACAGAGCATCTGCCAGGGGACGATATTGGAGTGGTGCTCCATAGCGGAGATGACGATCTCGTCGCCTGGGCCGAGACGTGGCCGGGCAAACGAATTGGCGACAAGGTTGAGTCCTTCGGTCGCCTGCCGCACAAAGATGATCTCCTGATCGCTTGCCGCGTTCAGGAACTTCCGGACCTTCGCCCGCGCGCCCTCGTATTCCTGCGTTGCCAGTTCGCTCAGGTAGT
>JACQEE010000331.1 GCA_016200725.1 Chloroflexota bacterium | reverse complement strand
TTTCGGGTAGCGATCGAAAACGCCAGAATGGACGATCTCGGACATCGCTGTGGGGAATCCGCCGAAGGGGATGCCGCCCAGCAGGCCATTTAGATTCTCGGAGGACTTGGCTGCCTGGATGGCCGCCTCTTTGGCGTTGCGATGGCCGCCGCCGATGTTGATGTGGATGTGCACGGGCATATCGAGGTCCTGAGCGACGGCCCAGAACAGGTCGTCTTCCTTGCTCACGTTGGGCTTGCTGTTCGGGTAGTGCGTGAGGATGACGCCGCGCCAGCCGCCCTTTGCGGCCTTCTTCAGCTCGGAGACGCCATTCTCGAGGCCGAGGTTCGGCATCTGGTACATCGGGATGAGGCGCTTCGGATCGGCCGCCGAAAATTCCTGGGTGATCCAGGTGTTGTAGGCCTCAATTCCGGCGCGGTGGAACTCGATGTCGTCGCTGCCGGTGAAGTAGGTCATCGTGCGCTGCGACGGGTAGAGGATTTCGGCGTCGACACCGTCGAAGGTCATTTCCTCGAGGCGGGCCTTGCCGTCCCAGCAGCCCTTGTTGATTGTCTGATAGCTAAAGCCGTACCAGTGGTACTGCTCGTAGGTCCTGCCGGCAGTTGTGGTGACCATGCCGATCGCGGCGGGCGGGACGTCGGGATAGAACTGCCAGGCGTCGCCGCCTTTGCGGTCCTTCACAACCTTTGGGACGCGATCGTGGAACTTCTTGGGCAGGTAGCGCTCCCACATGCCTGGGGGCTCGATCGTGTGCCCATCCGAATTGATGACGTTGTATTTCATCGGTGCTCCTTGGCCCGCAGGCCACGCTCATCGCTGCTTACGACTCCTGCGCGGATTGTAGGGATTCGCCTTCATGTGAGTCAAGACGACATGAGGCGGCTCGAGAGCACGCGGGGCCTAGGCCCGCACAGGTGTACAATCCGTCCGCAACCCACGTCCAAGATTGCCACACCAGGAGCGCACACGTCATGGCAGGTGAATACACTCCGGTCAGCAATATCGAGCAGCAGGCGCAACTGTCGCTCGATCTCCGCGACATCTCTGCAGTCACGGGCAAGAGCCCTATCGACTGGGCCAAAGTGAAGGTCATCTACGAGAAGGGCGCCAACTCGAAGAAGGGCGATGGCAGCGCGCGCACGTTCATGGGCGTCGCCACCAAGAAAGAAGTGCTCGCCCAGTTCCCCCATGGGGCTCAGATCCTCGGCTCGGCCGACTTCCTCAATGCCAACGTCCAGGCTGCCATCGCAGTCACTGGCCGGGCGAAAGGCCTCGGCGACGCCGCCCGCCGCCAGTTGGTCGACAAGGGCATCCTCGCCATCCTCTACGGCGAGTTTCTCGAGGAGATGGAGGCGGCCCAGAACAAGGTCAAGCAGGGCATGACTGACAACGCCAAGGGCGCGCCGCACAACGTCGACGAGGCGTGGGCCTACTACGCCGGCGCCAAGGACGGCGACGGGAAGTACGGCTACGCCCTCGCATCCACGGCAGGCAAGCGCGAGCGCAACTTCAAGATCGAAGGCAAGGTGGACGGGCCGCTACAGCGCGCACTGGCCGCGACATTGCGTGGCGCGCAACAGGGCGACCTCAAGGCACTGGATGCCGGCATCGCGGAGGCAAGGGGCTATCTCAATGCAATCTTCTACCTGGCCTCGCTCCGCTACGTGAGCAACCTCGCCGCCGATGCCACCGCCGCCGACCGCGAGTCGCATGCCGCCGAGGGCTGGGGGTTCTTCCAGGCCATTCGCCCCGCCGTTGCCTCAGCATCGGTCGACGCCGCCAAGACCGTGGAGTCCGTCTACGCGTGCCCAGCGTCGCAACCGGTAACCGCCAAGGACGTGACCGCTGTCTACCAGGCCTTGAACAGCCCAGGCGTCCTCCAGGTTCTCGGCATCCCGCGAGCGCTCGTCTTCACCGCCCCCACCGGCTAGCGCGATCAACCACAATCGAACGCTCCATCGACGGGCTTCTGGCGCGTCGGTTCCTGCTTCCTTGCTTGAAGGACCTGGGAACTCCGGCAGTCCGAACGCGCTATCATGTTCCTACTCCCTTCTCCGAGGTGTCCCGTGCCGATCACTCCTGGCGAACTCAAAGGCAAGGTGGCCGTCGTCGTCGGCGCGAGCCGCGGTATCGGCAAGGCGTACGCGCTCGCGCTCGGCCAGGCCGGCGCCACCGTCGTCGCCGTCGCCCGCTCGGCGAAGGACACCTCCCGCGAGGCGCTGCACCAGCCGAAGGCCTGGGGCAAGGCCTATGGCGCGCGACAGGTCGAGGGGCTGCTGCCCGGTTCGCTGGAGGAGACCGTCGCCGAAGTGCAGAAGGCCGGCGGCCAGGCGACGCCTGTGCGCTGCGACATCGCCAAGGAGGACGAGGTCGAGGCGATGGCGCGCGTCGTGCTGCGCCAGCACGGCCACGTCGATATCGTTGTCAACAACGCCGCCGTCTACCCGCGCTACGGCAACTGGCTCGACATAACGACCTCCGGTTGGGACGCCAGCATGGACGTGAACGTCCGCGGCCCGTTCCTCATCCTCCGCGCTCTCGCCCCAAGCATGATCGCGCGCAAATCGGGCAGCATCATCAACATCACGACGGGCGGCTCTGCGCCCGTGCCCATGACGCGCACGATCTCGCGCGGCCTGCTTCTCTACGTCGTCTCCAAGGCCGCCCTCGACCGCATGACCTACTTCCTCGCCGACGAACTCGCGCCGCACAACATCGCCGTGAACCTGCTCTCGCCCGGCACCATCGTCACCGAGGGCATGCGCGACGCCGCGCCCCCAGGCTATCCCTGGGAGAACGACCCCGAAGGCTTCAAGTGGGAGCAGGCCACGCCAGAATACCTCGGCCCTGCGCTCATCCACCTCGCCAAGCAGTCTGCCGCAACGCTCACACGCCAATCGCTGCGTACCGACCAGTTCGGCCAGACGTGGGGGAAGGGATGATCTGTCATGCTCGAGCGAAGCGAAGCATCCCTCCGAATTGGCCGCTACGGAGTGCAGCACCGTAACGAATGAGGAGTGAGTCGGCGTGGCCCACGACCATAACTACTACGTGTACATCATGAATGACTATCGACAAGGCACGATGTACGTCGGCGTGACCAATAATCTTGAACGCCGTGTGCAGGAACACAAGCAGAAGGTAGCCGACGGATTCACCAAGGAATACGGGCTAACGAGGCTC
Organism: Chloroflexota bacterium; assembly: GCA_016200725.1. Next base: position 2,030 of record JACQEE010000331.1, on the reverse strand, counting down.
GTGTATTTCGAGCACACGGGCGAAGCGATGTCGGCGATCGAACGCGAGAAGCAGATCAAGGGCTGGCTGCGCCGCAGGAAGATCGAACTTATTGAATCGATGAATCCGAATTGGCGAGACCTGAGCACGGAGTGGGAGCAGACTGCTCAGCGTGACAACGTCGACTCACCCAGTCTTTCGTATCCACGCACAGCGCGGGGCCGGGAAATTCAGAGGGACTCTTCACTTCGTTCAGAGTGACAGATTCCCCATGCCCCTCACTCTGAAAAAATCCCCCGATGACTTCGTCGTCGAAGAGCGCCTGCGCGTGAAGCCGGGCCGCGATGTTCCGCACGTCGTCTACCGCGCCACGAAGCGCATGCTCACCACCGTCGAGTTGCAGGAGCGCGTCGCCGCAGCGCTCAAGGTCCAGCCCCGCGACGTCGTCTTCACCGCGATGAAGGACAAGCGCGCCGTCACTTCGCAGCATTTCAGTCTCCAGGCTGCGCAGGGCCCGCCGCGCATCGCCGGCGACGGCTGGGAGGCGCGATACGTAGGCCGCCTCGAGCGCCCGCTCTCCCCCGGCGACCTCGAGGGCAACCTGTTCACGATTACCCTGCACGGCCTCGACGAGCGCGCCGCCGACGCCCTCCTCGATCGTCTCGAGGCGCTGGAGCGGCACGGGCTGCCCAACTACTTCGACGACCAGCGCTTCGGCTCACACACGCCGGGGACGCCGTGGTTCGGCAAGGCCGTCCTACTCGGAGATGCCTGGGGTGCGCTGCGCTGCTACCTCGCCGAGCCTGCGCCCGGCGATACCGAGGAGACCCGCCAGTTCAAGCGGTACGCGCGCGAGCACTGGGGCGATTGGCCCGTGCTCTTCGAGCGGGCGCCGCGCTCCAACCACCGCAGCGTGCTGACCTATCTGAAGGACCATCCGGAGGAGCATCGCAAGGCGCTCAATCTGATCACGCCCCGACTCCTGCCGCTGCTGCTCGCCGCCTACCAGAGCCACCTCTGGAACCGCATCGCCAGCCGCATCATCGAGCGCCGCATCACCGCGATGGGCGCGCCGCTCGCCAAGGTCATCGTCGCCGGCGAACCCCTGGCTGCCTACGCGGCTATAGGGGCGACCGGCGGTCGCCCGTCCTTTCTGTCACCCTCGAGCGAAGCGAAGGGCCCCTCTGCTCTTTCCCTCTCCCGTCCCCGGGAGAGGGCCCCGGGTGAGGGTTCGACCCAGTCCGTTCGCCCTGAGCCTGTCGAAGGGCGGACGGCCCCCCGCGGCCTAGCCACCTTCCTTCGCGAGACACGCTCGCTGAGCCTGGCGCTGCCATCCCACCGCGCGACCTATCCCGGTGGCGACGTCGCCGACGCCGCGCAGGCCGTCCTCGCCGCCGAGGGCCTCACTCTCGAAGCGCTCAAGGCCCGCATCCTCGAGCGCGCCTACCTGCCGAAGGGCGAGCGCCCGCTGCTCGTCTTCCCCAGGGAGGCTTCGATGCAACTGCACGCGCAGGGCACCGGAGGCCGCTACGCCGTCGCGCTCTCCTTCTTTCTTCCGCCCGGCGCCTACGCGACGCTGGTGATGAAGGGCCTGGGGTAACCTCACCTTCGATTGCTACGGCTTCTTGTTGTTCGCAGGCGGCTTCCGCTGCTGCGCCTTGTCTGCCCTGGCTTTGTCCTGCGCAGCCTTCTTGGCAGCATCAGCGGCGACCTTCTCTGCCTTCGCTCTGGCCTGAGCAGCAGCCTTCTCTGCCTTGGCCATGTCCTTCGCAGCCTTCTTCGCGGCGTCGGCAGTCGCCTTGTCCGCTTTCGCTTTAGCCTTTTCGGCCGCCTTCTCTGCCTTCGCTTTATCGGCAGCCGCCTTCTTCCCAGCAGCCGCCGCGGCCTTGTCCGCCTTTACTTTGGCCTGCGCGGTGGCTTTCACCGCGTTGGCCTTGTCGTCAGCCGCCTTCTTCGCCGCGTCCCCACCTTTGTCCGCCGCCTGCACCGCCGCGTGCGCCTGCTCGACCACCATCGATAGCGGCGCGCCTGTCGCCAGCAGCAGCGACGCC
>JACQEE010000335.1 GCA_016200725.1 Chloroflexota bacterium | reverse complement strand
TGCACGACTTCGCGAACCGGACTAGCATCCCGCTGCCCCTGCTGATCGCTGCCGCCATTGGCCCCTTCGCGGTCGTGCTGGGTATCTTTTTTACCCTGGTGCTATCGCCGTCGGCAGGCGAGCGCATCATCTCGTTCGTGCTCCGGTTCGCGCCGACGAAGGTGCGAGGGAAGGTCGAAGTTATCCTGCGCCGCTTCATCGAGGGCCTTGAGAGCCTGCGCAGCCCAAAGCGGCTGGCCGCGATCTTTGTGCTCACGTTCCCGGTGTGGATGGCCGAGGGTGCGATGTACTGGATGGTGGCGCAAGGCTTCCATCTCCATGTCCCATTCCACGGCATCCTGCTCTCGGAGTCGACGTCCAACCTGGCGACGAGCGTCCCATCCACGGCCGGCGGCGTCGGGCCGTTCGAATATGCGACGCGAGTGACGCTCGAGGGGCTGAATGTGGCGAAGGAAAATGCCGCGGCGTATGCCATCGTGCTGCACGTCGCGCTGCTGGCGCCGGTGACCGTCGTCGGTCTGTGGCTGATGTGGACGTTCAACATGTCGTTGGGGGAACTGGCGCGTCGTCCCGCGTCGCGGATGTTGGAGTCGACGCCGACGGCGCAGGCGAAGCCATGAACGTCGGCATTATCGGCGGAGGCGCGCTCGGCCTCTCGGCGGCGTACCAACTGACCAAACTCGGGCACAAGCCAGTCGTCCACGAGCGCGCGCCCTTCCTCGGCGGCCAGGCCTCGACGTTCGAGGTCGGCGGCGGGCGCCTCGAACGCGGCTACCATCACCTGTTCTGGAGCGATCGGTACATGGTTGACCTGATCCACGAACTGGGCCTCGGGCCCAAGTTGGCGTGGATCGAGTCGAAGGTCGGCTTCTTTCACGGGGGGCGCATTTACCCGTTCACCACGCCTATGGACCTGCTACGGTTCAAGCCGCTGAGTTTTCCGAACCGAGTGAGGGCTGGACTGATGACGTTACGGCTTCAGCGCAAGCAGTACTGGCCTCGGGAGTTCGAGAGTCTCACCGCCGATGCGTGGATGCGGAAGGCCAACAAGCAGGTGTTCGACGTAATCTGGGGCCCCATGCTGCGCGGCAAGTTCGGCGAACGCGCCGGCGAGGTTTCGATGGCATGGCTCTGGGGCAAGGTCTACCTGCGCACGGCGTCGCGTAAGGGCACGTTCGCCAAGGAAGTGCTCGGCTACCCGATGGGCTCGTTCGGCGAGGTGTTCGAGCGGCTGGAGCAGGCGGTGCGCCAGGGTGGCGGCGAGGTGCACTACCCGTCCGCGGTGCAGCGCGTCGTCGTTGAGAATGGCTGCGCGACCGGGCTGGCTGTGCGGCTGAAGGATGGTCGCGAAGAGACGCGTCAGTTCGACGCGATCCTCTCAACGACACCGTCGTACCTGTTCCCGCGCCTTGTACCAGAGTTACCGGCGGAATACGTCGAGAAGTTGACGCACATCGTCTACCAGGCGGCGGTCGTAGTGGTCATCACACTCGACAGGCCGCTGACGCCGGTGTACTGGATGAACATCGCCGACCGATCGATCCCATTCGTCGCGCTCATCGAGCACACGAACTTCGTCGATAAGTCGCACTACGGCGGCAAGCATATCGTCTACCTCTCCAATTACCTGTCGAAGGGCAGCGAGTACTACAACATGACGCCCGAGCAGTTGTGGCAGGCGTACATCCCCTCGTTGAAGAAGATCAACCCGGCGTTCGACGAGAAGTGGGTGACCGGCTACACCTACTACAAAGAAGATGCCGCGCAGCCGATCATCGGCCTCGACTACTCGAAGCGCATTCCGCCGCTGCAGACGCCGATCAAGGACCTGTGGCTGGCGAACACGACGCAGATCTATCCCGAGGACCGCGGCACGAACTACAGCGTGCGGCTCGGACGTCTCGTCGCGAAGATGATCGCCGGCACGGAGCCCGTTAAGATGTGGTGGGAGTAACCTTCGCGGCTGCTTGCCTTCGGCGTCTTGTCCGAGCGTCTTTCTCCTTGCCGCTCTCAATGCCCCGTGCTACCATTCGCCGGTTCGTTCAAAAAATCACGAAGCCCTGGTTATGGCAGACGCCGCGACGGAAGCAAGAATCCAAGAAATCCTCAAGGCGCAGCGGCGCACGGTGACCGTGCTGTCGTCGCTGATCGCTGTGCAGGAAGCGATTGGCTGGCTGCCGCCCGAGTCCATTCCGGCAGTCGCCGATTTCACCGGCAAGTCGGTGAACGAGGTGTGGGGCGTCGCGACCTTCTACACGCACTTTCGCTTCGAGCCGCCCGGCAAGCATATGTTGGAAATCTGCTGGGGGCCGTCGTGCCAGTTGTTCAAATCGAAGCGGCTCATGGAGATGACCGAGCAGTTCACAGGTGTGAAGTTCGATGATACGACGCCGGACAAGCAGTATACCCTTCGTGGCCTAGAGTGCGCGGGGGCGTGTGCGCTCGCGCCGGTGGGCAAGTTCGACGGCAAGTTGGTGGGGCGGCTCAACGAAGAGCGGTTGAAGCAGATCTTGGCTGGGATCAACGGCAAAGCGTAAGAATAGCGCTGACGCAGATGCTGAGGGCGCTGCGCCCTCAGCATGACAAAATAGAGGCCAATAGTGACTGAGACGTTCGAGGCGCTACAGCAGAAGGCGAAACAGGCCTGGGATGCGGTGGAGAACCCATCGCGGACGCAGATGTTCGTCGGCTGGGGCATCCACGGGCTGGCGGCCGGCGCGCCGGATGTGGACACTGCGCTGCGGAAGGCGCTCGCCGCGAAGCGCATCCAGGCGGACTTCCACCCGACGGGGGGGCTGG
>JACQEE010000334.1 GCA_016200725.1 Chloroflexota bacterium | reverse complement strand
CGTGGTGGTGCTCGACGTCCCAGTTGTGCAATTGGAGGACCAACTTGTCGCCGTGCACCAGGCGCTCGTACTCACGCCCGCCGTGCGCGCTCGTACAGCCGAGCAGCCGCTGGTACCAGCGGCTGCTCACTTCGACATCGCTCACCGCGATGAGAGGCTGGGGACGCATGCGCCGCCTACGGGCTTACGCGGTACCACAGCGACACGCCCATGATGTCCACGAACGACGGCACGTAGTTCTTGGGGAACTTCGAGCCGACTTCCTTCGCCAGCGCCTGCGGGTCGCCAATGTCCGACTCGTAGAGCGCGATGAAATTCGGGTGCCGCTCGGTGATGTGCTGCTTGAACGGCTCGCCCGTGATCAACTGGCTGAACGAGCCCGTGTGGTAGATGCCCAGGTCGACAACCTCTTTGACGTGCTTCTCGTTGTACCACTTCTTGAGGTCGTTCTCCTTGCCCTTCTCCTTGCAGTCGATCATCACCGCCATCACGCTCTGCGAGCGCTTGCGACGGTTGGTGCTAAAGTGGATCGAGAGTTGGCGGTAGATGCCGTACAGCCCCGGCTGCGCCGTCCCCGCATGGATGCGCTTCTGCTCGCGCAGCATCTTCACCGTCTTGGAGAACTCGCCATAGGCGAAGTCCAAATCGGGCCAGAACGACTCGTAGAAGGCGAGGAACTTGCCCTGCCCCGGCGGCAGCGGCGTCACTGCGTTGTGGAACATCAGCGCGTTGACGAAGATCCCCGGCTCGGTGACGTCTGGGAAGTGGGTATCGTGATACCACTGGTTGTACTCGATCTCCTTCGTCGGATGGTCCACGCTCGTGTTCGTGTACATGATCCCGATCGGCCGTCGTCCGTCCATGCTTGCCTCCTAGTTGTCATCCGCCTGAGGCGAATCTCGCGAACCGCACAACTCCTCGCGGAATCTACACTCCGCGACTCTTCTCCTACACCTTACTCTTCAACCTCGGCATCAGTTCCTTCTGCACCTTCCGCACATTCTCGAAATCGTCGGCGTCCCAGAACGAAACAATGAAGTAGTCGATGCCAATGTCCACGTACTTCTGCAGTTGCGCGGCGATCTGCTCGCCCGTGCCGATGAGCGTGCGCTGCTCGAGGTGCTTCTTGCGGTCCTGGCCGGGGTAGCCCGGCGGCGTGTACTTCTCCATCTTGCGCTGCAGTTCCTTCTCGTCCTTGGCGAACATGATCGGCTGCAGGCGCGTCTTGAGAATCTTGTTGTAGTCCGTCCCGAGTTTCTGACAGTGCTCCTTGAGCGTTTGCAGCGTCTTCGCGTTCTGCTCCGGCGAGCCGCCGCCGAGGTTGTGCGCCTGCGCGTACTGCGCGCACAGGCGCAGCGTCACCTTTTCGCCGCTGCCGCCGATGAGGATGGGCGGGTGCGGCTTCTGCACCGGCTTCGGGCTGTTCACCGCGCCGCGCGCCTGGTAGTACTGCCCTTCGTACGTCGCCCGCTCCTGCGTCCACATCGCCTTCAGGATGTTGAGCGAGTCCTCGAGTTTCTTCATGCGCACGCCGATCGCGGGGAAGTCGATGCCGTAGGCCTTGTGTTCCCATTCGCACCAGCCCGCGCCGATGCCCACGATCAGGCGACCGTTGCTCACCACGTCGATCGTCGACGTCATCTTTGCGAGCACTGCGGGATTACGGAAGCCCGCCGCAGCGACCATGCTGCCGAGGCGCACGCGCTTCGTCGCCGCCGCCAGCGCCGCGAGGCCTGTCCAGCACTCCAGCAGCGGGTCCGTCTCCGCCGCCACCACCGGAATCTGGAAGAGGTGGTCCATCAGCCAGATGGAGTCAAAGCCGTGGTTCTCCGCCTCGACCGCCAGTTCCCTACCCACGTTCCACACGTTCTCCTTGGGCCGGGTGGGAAACGTGAACGAGGGAATCTGAAGACCGAACTTCACCGCCATGAGCGCGCTCCTTCTCTTTTGTCACGCCAGAGGGGAGCCTCAGCAACTAGGCCAATGCTCTACCCTTCGAGGCGCTGTCTCGGGCGAACGTTCCCTACGGTGCATCGGGGCGTCCGATGTGTCAAGCAGAGCAAACGACGGGCAGTGGGGTCAAATTACTACTG
>JACQEE010000333.1 GCA_016200725.1 Chloroflexota bacterium | reverse complement strand
GCCAAAGCAACGTGCAACGTGGTGGTCTCGATCCAGTCCAATGACACGGTCAATCACCGGGAACTTAACAATCACCTGCTCGTCACCTATGGCGATAAGGACGCGAGCAAGGCGACGGTGAACGACGTGCTGGTGACGGCAGTGGTGCGGTGCGAGACATCGCCGTACAAGAGCGACAGCAACAAGGACAGGCGCGTGGACCTCCTGGACCTGGCGAGGTTAGGGGTGCGATATGGCACGGATACGAATTACGATGCCGACGAAAAGACGCTGCAGGGCGAGTATGGCCAAGCCTGTTCGTAGGGCGGCGTGCCTGGGGGCGCTGCTCGTCCTCGCCGTGTCGGCGTGCACGACACCCCCCTCGGGGTTCTACCCCACGCACGTGCCGAACCTGGCCGACCAGCCGCCGGCGGACGCGCCGCCGCTGGCGAAGAGCGGCACGCACGTGTTCGTCTACCCGCGCACCGCAACAATCAGCCTTGGCGACGAGTTGACCTTCAGCGTCTGGGTCGATTCGGACAAGGCGATCAGCGGCGGCGAGGTGCGGCTGCGGATGCCATTCGCAGATTTCGAAGCCGGACAGTGCGGCCAGAACGGCAGACTCGCCGCGTGCGGCGGGAACCTGTTCGGCGGAGATCCAACGACAGAATCAGGGCAGGTGCCGGACTCCGTGGGATTGAATACCCCGACGCCGACGCCGAGGCCGCTGCCGACGCCGGACCGGGCGATCGGCATCAACGGCTGGGCCGATTACTACGGGCAAGCGTACCCATACGGTCTCACTCCCTCCACGAAGCAACTTGTCTTCGCGGAGGCGCGCAAGGGGCCGACTCCAGCGCACAAGCCTGGAGATGGGGTGACCCGGCACTGGTTCGTCGCGTTCAGGATAAAGGTCGCGAGGAACTTCCCCGACTCTTTTTATCCCACTCGCACTCAAGGCGAATTGGACAGTGACAAGCGCGAGGGCATCAGGCATGAGCTCGACCGTTGGGGCGCTGCAATAACTGTAGAAGCCCACTTCCTGGATGAAAACCTGAAAGAGATCCCGCTGGACTCGGTAACCGAAGCAACTCTCAAGGTCGGCTGACAGGGACGGCCGGGCCTTACGCGGGGGGCTGGATGGCGAAGGGCTGGTTGAAGCCGGCGAGCGTGAGCGTGCGGACGATGCCGGCGCTCTCCTGATCCGTGATGCGGCCCTGGAGGGTGACCTTCCGGAGCAGGAGATCCTTCTTCCCGATCTCGAGTTGCGCCTGGAGGATGCCCCCGGGAGAGACCGAGCCGGCGATGAAGCGGGCATCGCCGGCCGCTAATGTGCCGGTCACGCGGTAGGCGTCGCCGGCATCGGTGACCACGGGAACGGCGAGGCTTCCGAGTATGCGGGCGACACCGGTCGCGGGATCCAAGAAGTTCACCGGGCTGGCGGCGCCATCGAAGGTGAGCCACTTGCCGGTGAGCGGGTCGGTGAGGTAGGACTTGCCGCCGATGCTGATAGTCCGGAGATCGATCACGGAGCCGGGGATGACGGCCTTGATCGTGGCGGAGAGCGCCCCGGACTTGAGGAGTTGACCGCTGGCGGAGCGCATGGAGAGGCCAAGCGGGAGGGGCGTGTCGCCACCCTGGCTCTGCAGGTCGAAGGAGAACGAGGTGACTTTGCCCATCGCGGCTGCGGACTGGGCGAGGACGTCGGCAACGGGCGACGCCTTCGGCGCAGGTGTGGGTGTAGGCGCAGATGCGGGCGTGGGCGTGGACGTGGAACTGCTGCACGCCGCGAGGGCGAGCGCGAGCAGGCTCAGCAGGGCGAAGAGGGGCAGGCAGAGGCGCGCTCTCGAATACATGACGCCTCGCATTATACCAAGCCGATGGCGTCCGTACCCTGTGACCCGCAAGCGGCTCACCTTCGAAGGCGGGGCGCCTTGGCGAGCGGGCGCGCGTAAGGTTGGCGCTGGGTGCTAGATGCTGAGGGGTACCTCAGCATGACAACGAGGATGGTCAGAGGCGCGTGAGTTTCTCGTCGGCGTAGCGGTCCCACTCGCGGTAGTCGGCGAGCAACTCTTCGCCGGCGGGGATGTCGCGGCTGGCGATGAGGGCGGCGCTGATGGGGTTGGGATCGCTGCCGTCGGCGACCAAGTTCACGTGGCGCGGATCGGCGGAGTGGTTGGAGAAGAGGTCGAAGTCGCCGCCGAGGACGTAGTAGCCGGTGCGGGTGTCGTGGAAGCCGTGGCGCTTGAGGAATCGCTGGGCGCGCGGCGGGAGACGCTCGAACTCGGCTGCGGTGTGGGCGTGGTCGATGCCGGGCGTGTATTCCCAGACGCGGCGGCCTCTGGGAATGGCCTCGCGGGTGAAGACGCCAAGGCCGTGGATGGCGCTCGGGGCGACGTAGGTATCGAAGAGAAACATGCGGGGTGGGCGTCGTTGCGTGTGTCGTCGCGAGAGTGTTGTATTATGTGTCACCCAGCACGCAGGGTGCAACACAGCATCGGGGAGCGGGGCATCGCCCGGCAGCCGCAGCAGACGGGCGCGAGCCTCGCAGACCTGGCGGACGCACGCAGGCGTTCGGCGAGCGGTTGGGCGAGCAGATGCTGACTCCTTCGCGTTCTGAAGCAATGGGCGAGCACCAGCAGAAGAAATCGGTCAGATTTCCGGGCAGGCTCCTGATGCTGGGCTTTGGCGCGGTCGGCCAGGGCAGCCTGCCGCTGATCCTGCGTCACATCGATATGCCGTGCAGCCGGATCAAGATCATCACGGCCGACGCGTGCGGCCGCGAGGTCGCGGCGAAGTACGGGGTGGCGCTGGCCATCGAGCCGCTGACGCGCGAGAACTACCGCCGCGTGCTGGACCGCGAAGTGGGGCCGGGCGATTTCGTGTTCAACGCGTCGTTCGACGTGTCGAGCCTGGCGCTGATCGAATATTGCCTCGAGCGGCAGATCATGTACCTCGACGCGGCCATCGAACCCTGGGCCGGCGGGCATCACGACGCGAACATCAGCGCGGAACGGCGGACGAACTACGCCTATCGCGAGTCGGCGCTGGCGCTGCGCAGGCGGCACCCGAACGGGCCGACAGCGGTGGTCATGCACGGCGCGAATCCGGGCCTCGTGTCGCACTTCGTGAAGCAGGCGCTGGTGAATCTGGCGGCGGACAGCGAGATGGCGGCGCCTGCGCTGGCTACTCGGGAAGATTGGGCGCAGCTGGCGATGCGACTCGGGGTTCGCGTAGTGCAAATCGCCGAGCGCGACTGCCAGGTGTCGGCGAAGCGGAAAGAGGCCGGCGAGTTCGTGAACACGTGGTCGAGCGGGGCGTTCGTCGGCGAATCGCTGCAACCGGCGGAACTAGGCTGGGGGACGCACGAGCGCCACTGGCCGGATGATGGGCAGCGATTTTCGTTCGGGTGCGGCAGTTCGATCTATCTGAGCCGGCCGGGCTGCGTGACGCGGGTGCGGTCGTGGGTGCCGAAGGAAGGCCCGTATCACGGGTGGCTGATCTCGCACGGGGAGTCGCATTCGATCGCGGACTACCTGACGGTGCGCGATGGCGCGCAGGTGCTGTACCGGCCAACGTGCTATTACGCGTACCATCCGTGCGACGATGCGGTGCTGTCGCTGCACGAGATGGTCGGCAAGGGTTATCGGATGCAGGAGCGCACGAGATTGCTGCGCGAGGACATCACGACGGGCTGCGATGAGTTGGGCGTGCTGTTGCTGGGCCACCGTCGCGGCGCGTACTGGTACGGGTCGCAGTTGACGATCGGCGAGACGCGGGAGTTGTGCCCGCACAACAATGCGACGAGCCTGCAGGTGAACGCGCCGGCGGTGGGCGCGGCGATCTGGGCGATGCAGCATCCGTCGGCGGGGATCATGGAGCCGGATGACCTGCACTATCGCACGGTGCTGGACTTCGCGCGGCCGTACCTGGGGCCGCTGGTGGGCGAATACAGCAACTGGACGCCGCTGGAAGGACGGGGGGAGATGTATCCCGAGGATGTGGATGCGGACGATCCGTGGCAGTTCAAGAACTTCCGCGTGACGTGATGCAGTGCTGCCTCAAGGGCGAGAGCGATCGGTGGCGCTCGCTGAGCGTGGGGTTGGCGCTGAGTGCTAGATGTTGAGGAGTACCTCAGCATGACGAAGGGACGCTCAGTAGGTGATGCTGCCGCCGGTGATGTGGTAGTTCTGGCCGGTCTCGAACGAGGACTCGTCGGAGGCGAGGAAGAGGGCGAGGTTGGCGCACTCGTCGCTGGTGGGCATGCGGCCCATGGGGCTCATGCCGACGCGCTCGTTGACGATCTGCTCCGTGGGGACGCCGAGGGCTTTGGCGCGGGCGGCGAAGCCTTCCATGAGCGCCTCGGTCATGACGGGGCCGGGCATGATGCAGTTGACGCGGACGTTGTGCTTGCCGACTTCCTTTGCCACGCTGGCGGTGTAGGCGATGATGGCGGCCTTCGTCGCGGAGTAGTGGCTGCGCATGGGGAAGCCGCCCTTGGCGGCGTTCGACGAGAAGTTGATCACGATACCGCGCCTGGCTGGGATCATGTGCTTGAGGACTTCGCGCGTGCAGAGCATGGTGGAGATCATGTTCTGCTCCCAGACTTCCTGGAACTCGGCGAGGGACATGTCGACGGTGTTCTTGACGACGCCTGCGCCGCCGGCGTTATTGACCATGATGTCCACGCGGCCGAACTCTTTCATCGCACGGGCGACCATGTCTTTGACGAGCGCCTCCTTGGAGACGTCGGCTGAGACCGTGAGCGACTTGCGACCCGTCGCTTGCACTTGCTTGGCGACGGCGTCGAGGAGGGGCTGTCGCCTACCGACGAGGACGGTGTGGGCGCCCTCGCGGGCGTAGGCGAGGGCGATGGATTTGCCGATGCCGGTGCCGCCGCCGGTGATGATGGCGACGCGATCTTTGAGTCTGTCCATGGTCTGTCTCCTCTCGCGGGCGTCCCCACCCCGCCCTTCCCGAAGAAATTGGGAATCGGGGGGACACCCCCCGTGCCCCCCGTCTGGGGGCTATGCCCCCTGAACCCCTATAAGGCACGGTTTGCTGCGCTCGCCGTCCGGTCGTCTCGTTCGGCGCAGGATAGCAACGTGGCCGCGAGCGTGGAAGGTGGGAGGCCCCCGTCTGGGGGCTATGCCCCCTGAACCCCTATAAGGCACGGCTTGCTGCGCTCGCCGCGGGGCGACCGGACGGTCGCCCCTGCGCGAAGCGAAGTAGGACAGCGTTACGATTTCTTCTCGGCCTGCGGGGGCTTGACGCCGCCGTAGTAGGCGTAGGGCTGTTTCGCCAAGCCGAAGTTCTCGAGTTTGTTGCCGATGACGGTCTTGAAGTGCTGGCGGACGTCGGCGACGGACCAGCCTCCAGGCTTGAGCATGCCGAAGTAGTACTTGGGCTGGGACATGAGGAAGAGGCGCTCGCCGCCGGTGCCGATGACCTGGCCGGTGACGTAGTTGCCTTCGTCGCTGATCAGGAAGGCTACGACGGGGGCGTTGAGGCCGGGGTCGACGAACGGGCCCTGTGTGATCTTGCCGTCGGCGCCCTTGAACGTAGCGGACATGCGCGTGCTGCCGGAGGGCGAGATGGCGTTGACGCGGATGCCATAGCGCGCGAGTTCGATGGCCATCGTATAGGTGAGGGATGCGATGGCGCCCTTAGCCGCGGCGTAGTTGGACTGGCCGAAGTTGCCCATGTGCGCGCCGGAGGTGGTGTTGACGATGGCACCGCCGGTGCCCTGCTCGCGCATCCTTCGCGCCGCGGCCTGGCCGCAGAGAAAGGTGCCGAAGCCGTGGACGCGCAGCACGTCGAGCCACTCGTCGTCGGTCATGTTGAGGAAGGCGCGGTCGCGGAGGATGCCGGCGTTGGCGACCATGTAGTCGATCTTGCCGAAGGACTTCACACAGAGGTCGACGAGTTCCTCGGCGCCCTTGCGCGAGCTGACGTCGGCGGTGCTGGCGACGGCTTTGCCTCCCATCGCCTTGATCTCGTCGACCACTTTTTGCGCCTCGGCGCCGTCGACGTCGTTGACGATGACGCTGGCGCCTTCTTTGGCGAGGCCAAGGCAGTGGCCACGGCCAATGCCGCGACCCGCGCCGGTGACTACGCCTGCTTTGCCATCTACGATACCCATGTTGTTGCCTCCTGCGGGTGGTCCCCGCTCCTCCCCTCCCGGGGAAGAAGATTGCCGGGGGGACACCCCCCGTGCCCCCCGTCTGGGGGCTTTGCCCCCTGAACCCCTATAAGGCGGCCCCTTCGAAGACTCAGGGCTTCGGCAGGAGCGCTCGCGGGGGAGCAGGGATGATAACTCAATTCACGGTTGGCCTTTGGATGAGACGCCTGGTAGGCCTCTCCTGGCAGGCTGCGACGAAGGCCTCGAAGAGCAAGTGAAACTCTCCGGTGTGCCAGAAGTTTTCGGGATGCCACTGCACGCCGAGGCAGAAGCGTGCGCCGGTGTGCTCGATGGCCTCGATGACGCCGTCGGGAGCGCGGGCGGAGACGACGAGGTCGCGGCCGAGGCGCTTGACGGCCTGGCGGTGGCGGCTGTTCACTCGACAACCCCGATTGGACAGCATGTCGTTCATGCTTCGGCGCAGGAGCGAGCCGTCGGCAACGTTGACCTCGTGCGCGAATTCAGCGAGCGGCTCTTCGATCTTGTGCGGCAGGGCGGACTCGATCTCCGTGGGGATGTCCTGCACGAGGTTGCCGCCGAGCGCGACGTTGAGGACCTGCGCGCCGCGGCAGATGGCAAAGAGGGGCACATCGCGTTCGACGGCAAGCCGCGCGATGGCGATTTCGAAGAGATCGCGGCGGCGCTTCGCAGGGTGGACGGTGCGTTGTTGCCGCTCGCCATACAACTCGGGATCGACGTCCGCGCCGCCGGTGAGGAGCAGGCCATCGAGGGCGTTGAAGGCCGTCGCCAGCTCGTCGCGATGAACGTCCACGACGACCACGTTGCCGCCCGCACGTCGGATGGAGGTCTCGTAGTCAGGCAGGCGCTCCATGTTGCGCGGCCTGGCGATGCCGATGGTGGGAGTCTGCATGTATGACCGTTCGAGGGAGATCCTTCGGCCCTTTCGGCCAGACTCAGGGCAGGCTTTGCTCAGGATGACACAGGATGACAGTGGTTACTTCGCGAGCGCGACGGTTGCCTTCGCAGGGCACAACTGCTGGCTAGCCTGGTTCTCGGTCCAGACATCGAGGTCGACGAGTTTCTCGCCGCCCTGCTCGTACTTCTTGAGCACCTTGCCCCTGGCGGTGATCTTGTCGTTCTTGAAGTTCATCGAGCGAAACTGGCAGGAGAACTTCTTGATCATGCCGTCGTCGCCGATCCAATCGCGGAGCATGTTGTGCAGGTAGGAGACCTGGAGATTGCCCATGCCGAAGGCGGCTTTCTGGCCGACCTTGCGACCCATCTCGTCGTCCATGTGGATGTAGACGAACTCGTCGTTGACGGCGGCGTAGCGGTTCCAGTGCATGAAGTCGGTGACGCGAACGAAGACTGGGACTTCTTGACCTTCTTTGACTTCGGCGTAGGTGACTGGTGGCATGTTGCGCTCCCGAAAGGATGGTGCTGTGTGCTAGATGCTGAGTCCGCTGCGGACTCAGCATGACAAGATTCCGAGGGATTCTTCACTCCGTTCAGAATGACAGGTTAGTAATAAATCAGCGTCATTTTGCCGGTACGGACGAGTTCGCCTTTCTGGTTTTTCCAGTCGGTCTGACTGACCTTGAACAGCATGAGGCCCATCTTGCCCTGGCGCTCGAAGAGGTCGGCGAGCTTATTGGTTGACGTAATCACATCGCCAGCGCGGATCGGCGCGAAGTATTCGTACTCGACGCCACCGTTGAGGATGCGCGAGCCGGGCTTGCCGGAACCGCCCGCCGAGGGGCGATTGGCTGGTCGCTCGGGCGGCCAGGTGAAGGGGTTGAACTCTTGCGGCGCGACGATGCTCTTCCAGCGCGTCTTCTTGGCATAGTCCTCGTCCCAGAAGAGGCGCGGCGGTTTCTCGGGCCAGTAGACGGCGACGGCCCAGCGGCGGATGTCGCTCGCGGCGACAGGATAGGAGGTCTGGCCCTTGTGCTCGACGCCGACTTCGGCCTTAAGTTCAGGCGTGATGTAGGTGGTCGGTTGTGCTTGCGTCATGGTCACTCCCTCTGAGGGATTCTTCACTTCGTTCAGAATGACAGTCTTAGTCTTCGGCCCAATTCGGTTTGCGTTTCTCGGCGAACGACTTTGGCCCTTCGCTCTGATCAGGGTGGCCGCGATATTCACCCATGATCTTCATGCCGTTGGCGTGGGCATCGGCGAGGCCGCGGTCCATCGCCTCCCAGAGCGTTTTCTTGACGAGACGCACGGCGGTGGGCGAGGCTTCGGCGATCATCGCGGCGACCTGCTTCGAGCGGGGGAGTAGCTGGCCGGGGGCGACGACCTCGGTGACCATGCCCAGTTCCTTGGCCTCTCGCGCGGAGATGCGCTCCTTGCCACCGACGAGCGTCATGCGCATGAGCGACTGGAAGGGTATCCAGCGCGTCCACGTGATAGGGGCGAAGGTGGCGAGCTGGCCAATCATGACGCCCGGGTTGAAGAAGGTCGCGTTCTCCGAGGCGATCGAGATGTCGGAGTCGGAGACGAACATGAGGCCGCCGCCGCTGCAGATGCCGTTGACGGCGCTGATGACGGGCTTGGGGAAGGCGTGCTGTCGCGGCGTCAACTTCGAGCCGCCGCCACTGTTGCCGCTCGGCTGCACGGGAGCCTTGCCCCAGGTCGAGGAGGTCGCGGCCTCCTTCACGTCCATGCCGGAGCAGAAGGCGCGGTCGCCGGCGCCGGTGAAGATGACGACGCGCACCTTCTTGTCCTTGGCGAGGTCTGCCCAGATCTGGGGAAGCATCACTTGCAGCATGTGGCTCGACAGGGCGTTGAGGCGGTGAGGGCGGTTGAGCGTGATGGTGGCGATGCCATCCGCTTTGTCGATCAAGATTTCGTCGTCGGGCATTCGGGGTCACCTCTTGTCGTGGCGTGCGTTGCGCGCACGTACCCGCGGAGGGCGTCGCCGGGCCGTGGAAACGATAGCGGCGCGCCTCAGGCGTGTCAACGAGGGATGCAGCCTTGCGGTATCATATCGCACGACTTCACGACGGCGAGGGAGCGATGCAGGCGAAGGCCAGTTGGTGGCGGCTCGGACTTTTGTTGAGCGTTGCTATGATCGCGAGCGCTGCCTGCTCGAGTGGCGGATCGAATGGCAGCACCCCAACCCCTGCTCCCAACAGGGTAACGCGCCGAGTTGTGCCTCCGCCTGCGGCGACCGAGGCCGAGGCGAGGACGCGCATCCAGGCCGCGCTCAATACCTTCAACCTGAATGACTCCTCCGGCCTCGATCGTGTCGTCGACTTCGTGGACGCGGGAAGGACTGGGGTTCCAGCGCTCGTCGAGCAGTTGAAGAGCGACCAGGTCGTCCGGCGATGGGCGGGCGCGTATGCGTTGAGCAATCTTGCGGAGACGCAGGACATTGCGAGCCTGCGGCCAGCCCTCGCGGATACGAATGCCACGGTGCGGACGTTAGCAGCAGGCACACTCCTCAGATTAGGTAACGAGGAGGGCCTAGCTGTGCTTCGGCAGGCGGCAGCCTCCGAAGAGCCAATGAGCTTTTCCGAGCCGCCGCGCCTGTTGCGCGATTACGCCTGGTCGGTGCTCACTGCTCTTGGAAAGACCGCCCTTTTACCTCAGGAGATCGGACCGAACGAGATATCTGGGAAGCACGGGCTGGCTGCGCCGTTGCCCAAGCCTGACGACCTCACCGAGATCCATGTCGTGAAGGGGCAGCCTGAGATCACGCTCAATATCGAGATCACTGGGCCGGGCGCTACGGATGCCCTCGTTGCCAAGTGGAAGAAGGGCATCGAAGACATGTGGTCGGGGAAGATCGAAGCGAAGCCCGGCTTTCCCGTAAAGGTGATTGCGAATGTGAAGCGCATCTCGGACGACGACCCGCCGGACTTTGACTACCATCTCATCGAGGTTGTGAAGGTCAAACCTGGTGCGTCCCATCGCTCGCACGTCGACAAATTGCCGGCAAAAGGTGAAAGCACGGGCGGCGAATGGGGCGAGGATGACTCGGGCGCGGTTGCAGCGCACGAGGCTGGGCATCTGTTGGGAATCGATGACGAATACCAAGACACTCCAGATGGAAGAAGCGTGCCCAAGCCGGAGTTCGTCAAGGACAACGAGGGCGATCCGAGCATCATGGTACAAACGTGGTCTTCTCGGGATGGGAAGCCGCCTCATTCAAAGCCGCGGCATTCGCAGATTATTCTGAATGCTCTCGGGTTCGGCGCCAAGGAAATCGCTGCGCTTGGGCCGACGGCGACACCGACTCCGACGGCTACGAACATACCGCCGACGGCAACCACTCGTCCATCGACGCCTCCGCTCGGGCCCACTCCCACCCCTGACCTCAAGAACGTGCGGTGGGTCTTCAAGAGCTTTGATGTCACCTGCCGCGACCAGGGCTCGCATGTTGTTGCTCCCTCCTGCCTGCAGCGGTCGTCGGTCTCGGGCGACTTCTTGGTGACTCCCGGCCGAATAAGCGCAACGATTGCCAGCCGGTTCGCTCCGTACCCCGTTGTCACGACTGCCTTTAGTTTCGACCCGCCGCAAGTACTATCGGGGGGTGCTACCGCGTCGATCCCCATGAAGGGAGGGTTCAGTCAGTCGGACGGCACCAGTCCCATTCTGTCTCTTTACGGCATGCTCGAGCTTGCCAGCAATTGCCGCAGCGCGTGCGTCTCGCTCAAGCCACTCGACTCGAAGGGCCAACCCCTCATTGCTAAAGTCGATGCGACTGACAATAAGAATCAGATCACCAACATCGACTATCTGGTGACCGTCGCTGCTGGAATTCCCGAAACGTACGATCGACGGAACCCGGAGATCATTCTGAGTTTCCACGTCTATGACGATGGGAACTATGTCTATGGGTGGGCGCATTACACCTACGCGTTGTTCCAGGGTCCAGGTGAACCCCTAG
>JACQEE010000024.1 GCA_016200725.1 Chloroflexota bacterium | reverse complement strand
TTGTAGAACATCCTTGCGACGACTCTGGGATTCCGGCCGACTGCCAGGCACAATCGAACCAGCTGGCGTTCATCAACCGGAAGATCATGGCGGCGCAATTCCTTCTCGACTCGAGAATCGATCGGAAATGCGTTACCGCCCACACAGTCGCGAACAAACACACTGAGCGTCTTCCAGCCTGTCGCTCGGTGGTCTCGGATGATCGCGTCGAGAGCAGGCATCGGGTCGTCCGGCGTCGCTGCACGCTCCTGATGGCGGAGATCGGCGGCGTAGTCGCTCATGGATAGGCTTCGTTCTCGCAGGATGTCGGCCATCCGACACAGCCGGTCGCGCATCCAACCTGACCGCAACCCAGCGAACTCCGGCATGCCGCGGACAAAGTTGCGGATGTCGCGCCGTGCCGCGGCGACGAACAACATAGGGAAGTATTTGCGGATGTGCGTGCGCTGGCCGTCCAGAGTCATCTGACCGTAAAGCGTCGTGACGAAGAACCACTCGTCGGCTGTGAGCCGGTCGGCGTACATCCACGGAAGCGGCGGCGCGTTACCGTCGAGCCACGCGCGCGACTCTACCTCCGCATCTTCGTCGGCCATGCGCTTGCCGACGAACTGCGGCTCGACGATCTCAAGCGCGGCTTCGAAACGATGGATCAGCTCAGTCGGAAGGGTTGTCATTCGCAGAGCGATCGGTCCGCACAACGAATAGCGTTAAGCTGCGGCGCGGCCACCGGCAGCCGGAGCAAACGCGAAGGCGGTGGGCCGCGCCGGCAGCTTCAACGCGTAGTTAGACAGCCCCTGACATGGACCTTCGGTCACCGCGCGAACTTGTAGACGATCTCGGTGATGCGACCACGCCAGTAGGGCTTTGCGCCCTCGGGCAGCAGCCATGCCACCTCGCCATCGAGCGGCACCCACATACCGCCGCGCTCGCCATAGCTCCAGACGCGACCGTGCCAGGGCGTCGGGACGACCTTGCCACCCACCGTGCGTCCGCGCGCCTCTGCACGCACGGTCTCGATCAGCCCCCTGCTCGTTGAAGGTGAAAAGCATTGTCAGGGCGATCGTGACTTCGGTGAGGGTGCCGCGGGCAGAGCGATCATCCACTGCTTCCCACCGCACGCCTTGGCTAGGCAGCAGGGCCGTGGGATACCAAGCGGCCTCGGCGAAGAAGCGCATCAGTTCGCCCTCGGCCACATCGCCGGTGCCGCGCAGGTTCACCAATGAAAACACCCCCAACAGAGTGGCGTGCAGGATGCCTTCGCCAGCCACATAGGCGTCGTGCACTCGCACCTGCAGGCCTGGCATCATCGTGACTCGACCGTCCCAGTCGAAGCCCGGCCGCTGGGTGACTACCCGCTGGTTCGAGGTGAACGGCTTCCATTGGTCCGTCGTCTCGCCCATGTTGAAGGTACCGCTGTGCCGCACGCTTACGCCTGCCACCATTGGCTGCCCGTCTTTCAGCACGTTACGGAAGAAGCGTTGTACTGGCGTGGGGAGACCCTCGAGTTCACGGAAATCGACGACCTGCGGGTGGATCGGCACGCGGGCCTCTTCAAGACGTGTCCGCAGTTTCCGAGTGCCCGCTTCCCAGCGGAACGCACCATAGGCCACGGCCACCACAAGAGTGACGGCCAGAGCAAGGACAACGATGAGAATCTTCAGCCACATAGATGTTGTCCCTAATCGAGGTGCCATGCTGCGTGGAATGGCCTCCAGGCTGTCGTGGGCTGTCTAACGCTCAGCATCAGCAGCGGCGCGCAGCGCCGTCCGCTGCATGCTGTTGTTAGGCCGCGTCACCACAAGCAACGGCCTGACGGCACCGCACATGTAGCCTACTTCGCTCGCTTTGGCTTTCCATTTCCGCGGGCGGTGTTGAGGTCGACCGCGGCACGGCAACGAAGCCCCCTTGGAGAAGGTCAACTTCACCTTGTCCTTGTAGGTCTCGCCGGTGCAGATGATCCCGTCGTGGGACCACACCGGGACCCCGAGCATCGAGTTCGACGGCTTTCTCCATTTCACCTCTTCCACGACGTCCGGGTCCGCATCTTGGATGAGCTTGCGCATGATGCTCAGGGTCTCCCCGCGCCAGTCCGCGAGCTCGGCGATCCTCTTGTCGATCAGCTCTGATGCCGATTGGTTCTCGGTCGAACCAGACTTCTTCATGTTTCCTCCTCTGCGACGGGATCCGGTAGTCGGTCTAACGAACAGCGTTAAGCAGCGGCGCGGCCACCGCCTGCTCGATTGATGCGCCGACGGCGGGCCGCGCCGTCTGCTTCAACGCCCAGTTAGGTGGCGCCCTTGCGGCGCCTACCGATGGGCCTCTTGCATGATCGAGCTACAGGATGTCATCGAAGTATGTCACAAGAATGTGCTCACGTGTTATCGGCAGGACGCGTTGCGGATAGGGCTGGAGGAGCGGCCATTGCCGAGATCGAATCGTCTCTTCGAAGCGGATGAACTCTCTGTCTTTGATTCGATTGTATTCTGATTGGAAGGCCATGAGATACTGATCAACAGAGCCTGCTTGCTTCTTGAGGTCCATCATCTTCTCGATGCAGGCAACCGTACGGTATGCAAAGCTCACCAATAGGCCTAGACGCGCAGCCGCTTTGTGCTGACCCTCTGCATCCAGCGCCCATTGCTGATTATCGAGATACCGCCAGTAGTCAAACGCTTTTGTGTGAGCCCGCTCAAGATCGTTCGGTCCAAGAGGATAGCCTT
>JACQEE010000332.1 GCA_016200725.1 Chloroflexota bacterium | reverse complement strand
TCGCTGCGTCACACACCACACTTCGCCACCGATTGTTAGCGCCCGTGGTGTTTGGCAGCGGATTGCTCAGAATCCCTGTCACTGGGATCCGAGTTGGTCCGTAGGTGAAGTAGGACGTTTGTCGCAGGCTCACTTGCGAGCGCGATGGAGGGCGGCGCGCACGATGCTGCGGATGGTGGCGGGGTCGTTTTCCTCGAGATCGGCCGCATCGTGCAGGGGCTTACGGGCGAGGGTGACGGGATGCTCGGGGAGCGCGAGGACCTGAAAGCGGGTGCCGTCAAAGGCAATCAGATCGCGGCTGATCAGCGCGTTGCGTGCTTCGATGTAGCGCTCGAGGTGAAAGCTCAGGATCGAACAAATCGTGTCATATCCGTAGAAGCTCACGCCGTCACGGTTGGCAGCGAGGATCAGGAGCACGTAGAGCGCCAGCTCGTCGGGATGCAGGGAGCTGAGGAAGCCGTCTTTGAGAAAGCGCTGCGGGATGAAACCGAAGGGCTGGCCTTTGATCTGGCGCACCCGCTCGGGGACAATCGGTGCGCGCCAACGATCGAGCCTGGAATCTAGCATCTGGAATCCTTTCGCTGGTGATTCACAGGGCGTCCATGTCGAGCAGCGCCTGCTCGACCGCCTCATGGTCGACGGTGTTCTTGCCGGCCGTCATGGCCGCGAGCATGGAGTCGAGGGCGAGGTTCTGGACCAGACGCGGGACGCCGCGGCTGTGCTGGAAGATGGCGCTGACGGCGGCTGACTCGAAGAGGCGGGCGGTGGCACCGGCGGCCTCGAGGTGACGATCGAGAAAGAGTTGCAGCTCGTGTTCGTTGAGGGGGCGCAGTCTGAGCCGGACGCCGATACGCTGCCACAGCGCGTAGTGCTGCGGCTCGGCAAGCCGATCGCGCAACAGCGGTTGCCCGACCAGGACCAGAGAGAAAGGACTGTGCCGATCGAGGTTGTCGGCGCTGAGCAGACGCAGATCCTCCAGAGAGCTGTCGGGTAAGAGGTGCGCCTCGTCGATCAAGAGAACGCTCTGCTTGCCGAGGGCGCGCAAATGACGCACGAGTGCGGTGGCGGTTTCTCCCTTGTTCCCGCGGTGGGCGGGCAGTCCCATGGTGGCGAGGAACTGGGAGAGCAGGCTGAAGGGCTGCAAGGTGGTGAGCGAGACCGCCAGCAGGTGGTAGTGGGCGGTATCGAGGGTTTTGGCGAGCTCAAAGAGGACGGTAGACTTTCCGCAACCGCTGTCCGCCACCACCAGCGCGATCGTGTCGCGCTCGAGCGCAAAGCGCAGCCGCTCGATGGCGTGCTCGACGGCGGCGGTGCGCAGCAGTGAGGCCGGGGTGGCGGCGCGTGGAAACGGCGGCCGAGAGAGCGCGAAGTGTTGTTCGAGTTTCATGACGATTTCCTTTCTTTGGCGCGGTTTCTGATCAGCGAAGTTTCGAGAACTTCGAGATAGACACGCAGGTGCAGCCCGGCGCCGAGACGGCGGCGCGCGCCGTCGAGTGCACGGCGGGCGCTGTCGGGATCGATCGGGCGGAGTTTTCGAAACGCGGCCGAAACCTCGGTCTGTTCGCCCACCGAGAGCGTTTGGCCACGACACGTGGTGAGCAGCGTCTTGAGATCGGCAAAGGCGAGCTCGGGGCGTGGCTGTGCCATGCTGAGATTCAAGGCCGAGAGCTCGGCCTGGGTCCGCGCCTCGTAATCGCGCCGCAGCAGCGCCAGGTAGTCGGTGGCCGTGGCCGGCGTGGCGGCGGGCGCGGGCTGGGGTGCCATCGCCCCGGCTTTTTGCGGGTAAGCGCGCTGCAGGATGCGCCCGTCGAATTCGATCAGCACGTACTCGGGGTCAAACGGGTCACAGAGCACGTGCACCGCGCGTCCGCGAAGTGCCGGGTCGACCACGTAACGCACGGTGCGCACCTCGACGGTCGACCACTTCTTGTGGACGCGAGCGGACGTGCGCAGCCGCAGCAATTCATCGAGGCGCGCCAGATCGGGGGCCGCGCGCAACTCGGCGTGGGCCTTGAAGCGCTCGAAGGGAGCCTCCCCGGTCTCGGAGTGCATGTCGCGGTGGTAGCGTTCTGCCACCCAGGCTTCCCAGGCGGCGTTGAGCTCCGCGAGGGTCAAGAGCTCGTCGCGGTTACGCGCCTCGCTTTCGAACTGCTCTTTGAAGGTGCGATTGGCGCGTTCACACACCCCGCGTCCCTCGGAGGTATACGCCTTGGAGTGCACGACCTCGATGTCGATGACTTCATTCTTGCACGCGGCGTGGAACCGGCCCGAGTGAAAGCTCGGACCGTTGTCGATGTAGAGCCGATCGAACACACCCCAGGTCACCAGCAGGCGGCGAAAGCCAAAGCGCAACGCGGCGAAGTCCTCGTGGAGGTAGTAGCGCGATTCGAGCAGGTACCGGCTGAAGTGATCGATAAAGGCGAGCAGCAGCGCACGCTGGGCTTTCTCTTCGCCGACCATGCGGACGTAGGGGCCGTGGTGAAAATCGGCGCTCACCAGCGCCAGGGGCAGGGTGGTGAGAATCTTCTGGAAGGTCTTGATGCCGAGGCGGTGCAGGGTACGGCGAGACACCCAGCGGCGAGCGAAGTGCCGATCGAGCGTGGAGCGCTTGAGACTGCCTGGCGCGGCGACCTGCAGGCGCTCGAGGATGTCGATCACCGTCTTGGTGGGCCGCTCCTGGTTTTCGTGGCGCAACGCGATGGCGCGCTCCAGTAATGCGCTCGACAGCGCCCGCAGCGTTCCCGCATCCGTGCGCCGCGTGGGCCGCAGGGCGTTCAGGCCGCCCGCTTTGTAGCGCCCCAGCCAGCGCCACAGCGTGCGGGCACTGCAGCACACACTCTGTCCATCCGGATGCACGTAGGTGCGTTCTGCCGAAGCTGCGATTGCCTGACTCACGTCGGCGCCCACAGCCTCGGCGGCATCAGCGATGATGCGATACCGAAAGGAGGCGATCTCGAGTGCGCGCTGGTCCCGATCGGTCACGCTCCTCTTTTACAACCGGATCGCTCCCAGGTCTGCGCGCAACCGCGGGGATGACTTCGTGAGGTAGAAGACCTCCCCGAAGCGCTCGAGCTGATGGCGCAGCACGCGCCCGAGGGCGCAGCCACCCTCGGGCAGATCGACCCCGCGCTCGGTCAGCAGCTCGACCAACCGTTCGAGCCGATGGAGCACCCCTGCGGCGCGGGTGAGTCCCGGCAGCGCGAGCGCGCCGGGCACGCCGCGCCCCTCCAGTCGCGTGCACACCCGCGCGAGCTCATCGGGGTCCGCCAACTCGCCGACCCAGCGCTTCCAGCGTCCCACCGTGCGCCGCGAGCATTGATGCACCAATGCCGCGGCGCTGTGCGTGGCGGTGCCGAAAACCACCTTGCTCACCGCACACGCGACCACCGCTAAACCGAATACCCGATGCGGGTAGGAGTCCTCTTCGTACACCGTCCAGCTGCGCAGCGGGCAGCTCTTCCACAGCGAACAGCGCGCCCGACGCCGCACGATCTCGGCCACGTACTCGATCTGCTCGCCGAGCCTGCGCACGGCGCTCACCTTACGACTCCCGTTCCACCATGCCCTGGCACCACATCCACGACAGAGAGCCGGGCGTTCGACATACTTGCTACTACCGCACTCAGAGGATATCGCCATTGGGGAGCTTCTTTCCGTTCCCCCGCGTTGCGTCTCGGCTAAAAGATCGAAACGCGGGGGAACGAAGCTCCTCTACCTCGGGCCCCCCTCCTCATTGCAACCGCACCCGGCGGCGGCCGCAACCAGATGGAAGAACAGAGATCCAAAGAGTGGAAGAAGATGAACTCTATCTCATGCTCCGTCAGATCGACTGACATCAACCGAGAGCAGAGACCTGCCAAACACCGCGGGCGCTAACAGGCTTCGACAGCACCGGCAATCATGCGCAGCAGCGTCGACTTGCCGGACCCATTGACCCCAACCAGAGCGACCCGTCCCCCAGCCGGCACACCCCAGTTGACGCCGTCGAGGACAACCTGACCGCCAAAGCGTTTTCGTAAGTCGGTGATCGTGAGCACGCCCCAACGGTGTAGCGACAGCACATTGGAGTCGCAACTTGTGCACCGGTCGGTGCCCGCAGTCTTGATGCGGGCCTCCAGGTACAGGAACTGCGGTGCTTCGGCCCGCCCCCACCACGGGAGTTCCAGATGAGCACCAAGGGGCTAGCCGTCCTGGCTAACCCCTTGATCCAACTCCCCGGGCCGGACTCGAAC
>JACQEE010000023.1 GCA_016200725.1 Chloroflexota bacterium | reverse complement strand
TGCTATATACTATCATTATATACGTACTGTCAAGAGGCCGGTGTCACACAGGGAAAGAACCTGGGGAGAGGGGCAGGGGACAAGCGGCTTTGCACGAAAAGTTGTTTTGCAGGGCTAGAACGCCGTACGGACCCTCCCTCTAACTCCCTCCCACAAGGGGAGGGAGGATAGGCCCACCCCTCCTTCCGATGGAGAAGGGACACTTTTCGTCCAAAGCCGGGACAAGCCTCTGCCACTACGGCAAATTGACCCACCACCTGGGAGACTCTTCACTTCGTTCAGAGTGGCAAAACGGGTATCATGGCTGCCGCTTGACTCTCCCGGAGGACTCCATGCCTGACGTCGTCACCACCGAGATTCGCGGCAATGTGGCCCTGCTCACGTTGAACCGTCCTGAGCGCTCAAATGCCATGATCCCGCCGATGCTGGAGGCATTCGAGACGATCTGCGCCGACCTGGCGCGCAAGGGCGAGGTGCGCGCCCTCGTCGTTACCGGGGCGGGCAAGGCCTTCTGCTCCGGCGGCGACGTGCAGGCGTGGGAGAGCGGCGGCGGTCCCCGCGAGCGCGAAGCCTCCGGCAGCCGTCGCGATGTCGTCGACGTGCCGACGCGCGTGATCCTGCCCTTTCGCCAGTTCCCCGGCCCGGTCATCGCGGCTATCAACGGCGTCGCCGCAGGTGCAGGACTGGGCCTAGCCCTGGCTGCCGACCTGCGCATCGCGTCGACGGAGGCGCGGCTGGGGTCGCTGTTCGTGAAGCGCGGCATTGCGCCGGGGAATGGCATCTCGTGGAACCTGCCGCGCATCGTCGGCACGGCGAAGGCGTTGGAGATCATGCTCACCGGCGACTGGGTGTCACCGCAGGAGGCCGAGCGCATCGGCCTGGTGAACAAGGTCGTGGCGCCGGAGCAACTGCTGCCGACGGCGCTCGAGTGGGCGAACAAGATCGCGGCGAACCCGCCCATCGCGGTCGAACTGACGAAGAAGGCCGTCTGGCGCGGCATGGAGTCCGACCTGCTGCCGCACCTCGAGCAGGAGCACTACTACCAGCAGATCACCTTCGCCAGCGAGGACTTCAAGGAGAGCGTGAAGTCGTTTCTGGAGAAGCGGGAGCCGAGGTACAGGGGGAGGTAGGAACTGGCTGACCTCTTCCCATCACAGCCAGTCTGACTCAAGCGCATGTAACGTTAGCCTGGACCGGGTGATTGTTGCTCAAACCCGGAGCGTAGGAAATAGGAGTTGAGAAGGACCGGCGGAACCGTCATTGAAAGCAGGAGCGGTGCTGCCAGAATGCCCTGCAGCAGAAGACCTCTGCTTGCCGTTGTTTGGCCCTTGGCCACCGTTCCCCACATGTCAGCCTCAAAGGCGAGAAAGGGGCCAAGGCCAATGAAAGCTCCGAACAGCACCAGCGCCCAGAATACGGCGACGCCCGATCCTTTGGGCGGAGATTTCCCCTCGAAAATGGCCGACCAGAAGCCACTGATTCGTCTACGACGGGCGTACTTAGCCCTCACATAGACGGCTCGCGCTAGAAAATAACCAGCGGCAATTCCAAACACGGCGCCGAAGACCGGGTACTCCCACAGTTTGTCCGACATCCAGGTCCCGTTCACGCTAGTCCTCGTTGATCTCTAAGACGGTGGATTGCCGGGCAGGCACGGCTCGGTTGCTTCAACTTATCTCGCCCGCAGCGCCGCCTTCGCCACTTCGGGGTTCAGCATGTGGGGCGGCTCGCGGCCGTCGAGGATGGCGGCGAGTTGGCCGGCGACCACACGCGACTGCACCTTGATGATGCCTGGCGTCGCGCCACCGACGTGCGGCGTAATGATGACGTTGTCCAGTTTGCGGATGGGGCTGTCGGCGGCGAGCGGCTCGGTGTCGAACACGTCGAGCGCGGCGCCGGCGATGCGCTTCTCTCGCAGAGCGGCCACCATCGCGTCCTGGTCGACCGCGCCCGAGCGGGCGGTGTTGATCAGGTAGGCCGTCGGCTTCATCAGCGCGAACTGCGCCGCGCCAATCATGCCCTTCGTCTCCTTCGTCACGTGCACGTGCATGGAGACGAAGTCGGACTCGCGCAGCAGCGTCGGCAGGTCGACGAGCGTCACGCTAGCCTGCTTCGCCACCTCTGGCTTGATATAGGGGTCGACGGCGAGCACTCGCGTGCCGAAGCCCTGGAGCCGCTTGGCGACGCCTCGCCCGACGGCGCCGAGGCCGACGAGACCGACGGTGGCGGTGTCCATGTCCACGCCGTGGAAGCGAAAGAAGACGGACTGGCCCTGAATCTGTTGTTGATGCGATGTCCATCCACCCTGCGCCACGTAGTTCGCTGACGTCACGACGTGTCGCGCACAGGCCAGGATGTAGGCGATCGTCAGGTCGGCGACCGCCTCCGCATTGCGACCGGGCGTGTTGAGCGCGAGCACACCGCGTCGCGTGCAGGCTGGTATGTCGAGGTTGACGGGGTTGCCGCGACAGGTGATGACGATGCGCACGTCAGGCGCGGCGGCGAGTAGCGCGTCGTTCACCTGGTCGATCTCCGTCACAAGGATACGTTTGCCCTTCAATGCAGAGGCGAGTTCACCAGTCTCCTTGTAGCGGCCAGACTTCGCCCAGTCGTGGAGCGAGATGTCGGCGCGCGCGTGCAACTGGTCGGCAATGGCCGGATCGAAGCGCGCGGTGATGAGGATGGAGGGTTTTGTCATAGTAATCTCCGTAACGCTGTTGCTCGCGTAGCGTGGTCCCTCACCTCCGGGGAAAGGTCCTTCACTTCGTTCAGGACTCGCTTCGCTCGGCTTTCGCCAGGGGTCCTCTCCCGCAGACGGGAGAGGGAGGACCGCTCCGCCCTAGATGCTTCGGCGAAGACGCCTCCAGCATGACAGACTAGCCCCATTGGCGCACGTCCTCGTGGAGGTCGCGCCACTTGCCGTAGAGTTCCTGGTATCGAGCGCTCGTCGCCTTGTCGGGCGTCGCCGCCTCGTCGAGGCGCGTCATCGCCTTTGCGGCCTCGTCCAGCGTCGCGTAGACACCGGCGCCAACCGCCGCGCACATAGCTGCACCGAGGGCGGCGACCTCCGGCGCGCGCGGCTTCACGAGCGGTCGCTCGAGGACATTAGACAGGATATCGTTGAATAGCGCCCCTTGTGTGCACCCGCCGCACACGGCGAGAGGCTTTCCTCTGCCATCTCGCGCCTCGGGCAACTGGTCGTAGTGGCCCTTGATCGCGTAGGCGACGCTCTCGAGCATGGCGCGGGCGAAGTGCGGTCGTCCGACGTGCCCCTCGAACATGACTGGGCGACCTGGCGCAAAGAGGAAGGCGCGGTTGCTGCTCCAGGGCACGGATGGGTCCTTGCTCGCAGCACCCATGACTGCCATCAGCCCTTCGGCGCCGGGGGGAATCACCTTCGCGGGCTCGAAGAGGCGGTCGTAGGCATTCGCGCCCCGGTAGTCACTGAAGGTGTCGCGGAACCAGCGCAGCAGCATACCCGCCTGGCCAGCGTTGCTCTCACGCACCCAGCGTCCATGCGCGACGTGGATGCCCGTCCACGTGCGGCTCGCCATGTCCACATCTGGCTTGTCGAGCACCACCATGATCGGCGCGGTGGTGCCGGCGACGATGGCGATCTCGCCAGGGCGAGTGGCGCCGCACGCGAGCAGCGCGCAGTTCGTGTCGCCGCCGCCGACGGCGACGGGTGTCCCTTCGCGGAGGCCCGTCATGGCTGCCGCCTTTGCCGTGACCTTCCCAGCAATCTCGCCGCCCTTGAGGATAGGCGGCAACAGGCGCTTGTCGACCCCGAAGATCTCGATCAGGCGGCGTGACCATTCGCCTTTCGCGAGGTCCATCAACTCGCTCTCGATGCCGCTGGAGTCGCTGACGTGCGCCTCACCGCAGAGTTGGTAGGTGACCCAGTCGTTGGGCATGACCATCGCGGCGGCGCGCTCGAGCACCTCGGGGTGGTGGCGCTCGAACCAGCGGAGACGGTAGGGCACGATGATGGGCATCGGCCAGTGGCCGTTGAGGCGATAAATCTCGTCGACCGGCTCATTCCCCGCGACGCTGCGGCCTCTCGAATCGCGGTTCGGCCCTGCGTAGAGCGTCTCGCCGCGCTTGCCGATGAGCGCCATGCCGTGCCGCTGGCTCGTCGTCGCGACGGCGAGTACATCGCGGTCGCGGACGCCTGCTTCGGCGAGGCTCTTGCGGACAACGCGGCCAATAAGCCGCCACATCTGCGCGCCGTCGAACTCGCATGCGCCAGGGTATTCGCTCGGCGTGTCGTACGAAATCTCGCGGTAGGCAGCGCCGAGTTGCTTGCCGCGCGTGTCGAAGACGACGCTTCTGACCGCCCCCGTGCCGAAGTCGATGGCCACGAGACAGCGGGGCATCGGTCGCTCCTTCGGGGCCACTCAGCGCGCGGTGGCTTTCACCCTCACCCTAACCCTCTCCCTCGAGGGAGAGGGAATCGGTGGGCTAGGTGCGCTTGATATCGGTGGGGACGCGCTTCGGCTCGCCAATCTGGAGCGCGACGTAGTAGCACTTCGCGTTCTCTTCCGCGAACTGACAGACCATGTAGGCCATCTCGATCGAGCGGCCGATGCACGTCATCCCGTGCCCGCCGAGGACGACCGCCCGGCGGTCCTTCAACTTCTCGATCATCATCTTCTGTGCCTCGTCCTGGCCGAAGTGCAGGAAGGGAGTGACGGGCACTTCGCCGCCAACGAGCGCCTGGGCCGTGCCAAGAATCGGCATGATCGGCTTGCCGACCGCGCCGAAGGCGTTCGCGTAGACCGAGTGGACGTGAACGATACCGTGGACGTCCTGCGGTCGGTTGCGATAGATGT
>JACQEE010000343.1 GCA_016200725.1 Chloroflexota bacterium | reverse complement strand
CCTGCGCCGGGTGCAGGCGCGGATTGCTGCCGCGGCGAATCGAGTCGGGCGCCGCGCGGAGGACGTGACGCTGGTCGCAGTGACCAAGGGTGTCGACGCCCCCATGATCCGCGGAGCCTTTGCCGCGGGGGCCAGGCATTTCGGCGAGAACCGCGTCCAAGAAGCGCGAACCAAGATCGAGCAGATGGACGACCTTCGCGATGCTGCCACGTGGCACATGATCGGCAACCTTCAGTCAAACAAAGCAAAGGAGGCCGTACGTCTCTTTGCTATAATCCAATCCGTCGCCTCCGTAGAACTTAGCGAGCGCCTGAATCGAGCGGCTGTTCATCGGCTACCGGTCTTCCTCGAAGTGAACGTCGCCGGCGAACCCACGAAGCATGGCTTCCTGCCCGATGCCCTTCCCGCCGCTGTTGAGCGCCTCGCTCGCTTTACCAACCTCGAGATTCGCGGGCTTATGACGGTGGCCCCTGCGACGAGCGATCCCGCCGGGGTACGGCCTGTATTTCGCCGCCTTCGTGGGCTGGGAGAATCGCTCGGGCTCAAGGAACTCTCCATGGGGATGACGGACGACTTCGAAGTGGCCGTTGAAGAAGGCGCTACGATGGTGCGCATCGGCCGGGCGATATTTGGCGAGCGCACAAGGGTGGGCCTATGAAGTTGGGATTCATCGGCGGCGGTACGATGGCCGAGGCGATCATCGCGGGTGTGCTCAAGCAGCGGGCGGCCGCAGCGGGTGACATAACCGCCAGCGACATCGTCGCCGCCCGTCGCGATTTCCTCAGCAAGACATATAGCGTCAAAGCCACTGACGATAACAAGCAGGCCATCATGGGCGCCGACCTCGTCGTGCTGGCGATCAAGCCGCAGCAACTGGGCGAGGTGCTAGGTGGACTGCGCGGCTCGCTCAAGCCGAGCCAGGCGGTGCTCTCCATCGTTGCCGGCGCTACCATCGAGAGCATCTCGACCGGTCTTGGCCACGACCTCGTCATTCGCGCCATGCCGAACACGCCGGGTCAGATCGGCGCGGGCATCACTGCGTGGACTGCCACCCGGCAGGTCGGCAAGGCGCATCGCGAAGTGGCGCGTTCCGTGCTTGCTGCACTGGGGAAAGAAGTCTACTGCGCCGACGAGAAGTTCATCGACATCGCTACCGCGCTGAGTGGCAGCGGCCCGGCGTACGTGTTCCTGATGATCGAGGCGCTTACCGACGCCGGTGTCTATCTCGGCATGCCGAGGGAAACTGCCGCGCAGTTGGCCATCCACACCGTCGTCGGCAGCGGCACGATGGCGCTCCAGAGTACCGAGCATCCAGCCTCGCTGCGAAACAAAGTCACCTCGCCAGGCGGGACCACCGCCGCAGCGCTGCGCGTCCTCGACGACCAAGGCTTACGCACTGCCTTGATCAACGCGGTGATTGCTGCCTATGAGAAGGCCGTCGAACTTGGGAAGAAAAGCTGATGGCAACGACCCTGGCTGGAATCGTCCTTGTCATCACGCAGGTTCTGACCTTCGCAATCATTGCTAGGTCTTTGCTCTCATGGTTTCCGAATGCGCAGCGTAGCCAACTCGGGTATCTTCTTGTTCAGGTCACGGAACCAGTCATCGCGCCGTTCCGGCGAATTATTCCCTCTGCTGGCATGCTCGATCTAGCGCCGTTGGCGGCGATCATCGTGCTCCAGGTAGTTGGCTGGATCATTGGGAACAGGCTGTCCTAACCGCCTCCGCATCTCCGCCCCGCTCAGCCCCGTCACCTCGATCACTTTCTGGCGGTTCCCCGCTCCGCGCACCAGCGTAACATCCCGCTTCGCCACGCCGAGCATCTTCGCGAGCAGCGCCACGACAGCCTCATTGGCCTTGCCTTTGTCCGGGGGTGCAATCACGCGTACGCGCAGCACGTCGCCTTCGAAGCCGACCACCTCTTCCCGCCGCGCACCTGGCTGAACCTTGACGGAGAGACGCATTGGCTAGGGCGCCTCCAACAGCCGCACTTCACGAACATTGCCGCGCCACTGATTGTGCTCGCTCGGCTCCTCATTTACCACGAACTGAACGAACTGGCGCTCGGATAGAGATTGGTATTCGACGTCGCGAAGACTCGATGCATGGAAGAAAAAGTCGGAGCCATCATCTGAGCGAATGAAGCCGTAGCCCCGTGCCGCAATGAGGCGTGCGACGCGCCCCGCCTTGTAACCAGGCAGTACGCGCGAGAGTAGGTTCGTATCGATGGCCTGATTGAGTTCCGCCTCCGTCGCCGCCCGGTCTTCCGCATACATGAGGCGGCATTGCGGGCAGTACACGCGCTGTCCAGGCCGCGGCCTGTAGCGCGTCGAAAAGGTGCGCTCACCCTGGTGGCGCTCGGACTGACACTCCACTACAACGGGCTCGTAGTCCAGGCGGATATCGTCCAGAAGATCGTTGAGGAAAATGGTATCGACATCGCGCACGCGCTTGGGATCGATGGGGTCAATGTAGATCTCGTCGCAACTGCCGCGCACGCTCGCGATCATGACGCGCTTGCCGAGGCGTCGCACCAGTTGCAGTGCCGGCACGTAGTCCTCGTCGCCAATCACCGCGATCGCCGCTTCGTATGCCCCTGGGATCGCCGCGTAGTAGAGCATGGACGAGGCGAGACCTACATCTACCTGCTTCTCCTTCGGGCTCGAGCGCTCAGGCAGGGATGGGCGCTCTATGGATTCCCGGTCATCCGCCTTGATGCGCCTTCCCCGGAAGTCAATGGGGTAGATCTCCGTTTCGTAGTGGAACTCT
>JACQEE010000330.1 GCA_016200725.1 Chloroflexota bacterium | reverse complement strand
GCTGCCCCTCGCGAGCAACGGCGCCGGGTGACGAGGCTTCCTGGAGAAACGATTGCCGACCATGCAGCAGGGTCTCATCATCTTCGACTCTGACGGCGTGCTGGTGGATAGCGAAGTCATCAGCAACAGAGTCCTAGTGGAGATGCTTGCCTCGCATGGTCTCCGCGTCTCGGTGGAGGAGGCGGTGCAGTTGTTCGCGGGGCGGCCGATGAGCAACATCGTCGCCAAGGCGGAAGAGCTCGCGGGGAAGACGCTGCCGCTAGACTTCGGCGACTCGTTCTATGCGACGAGGGCGGAGGCGTTCCAGCGCGGCGCCTTAAAGGCTATCGCGGGCGTGGAACAGGCCATCCAGCAGCTTCAACCACACTTCGCGATGTGCGTCGCCTCGAGCGGGAAACTCGTCAAGTCGCAGCAGACCCTGGGGCTGACGGGCCTCGCACGGTACTTCGATGGCCGCATCTTCAGCGGGTACGAAGTGGCACGCGGCAAGCCGTTTCCCGATCTATTCTTGTATGCCGCCCAGCGCATGGGCTATGGAGCTGAGGCGTGCACGGTCGTGGAAGACAGCGTACCCGGAGTCCAGGCAGGGGTGGCGGCGGGGATGCGGGTGTTGGCCTATGCCGGCACTGCAGGCACGGAGGCGCTAGAGGCCGTAGGGGGCGAAGCGTTCTCCGAGATGAGGCAACTCCCCGGTCTCGCGACCACTCGCCGACCAGTTGCTCGCGGATAGGAGTGCCTGCCCGACAGGACTCTCGCCAACCGGGGAGACCGCCTACGTTCTTTTACCAAATCATTACCTTCGCATTCCTGGAACGTTACCCGCCGCTCGTACGCTTGAATACGTGCGAGGGCAGGGATGAAAGTACCAGCAGCGAAAATCGACTTCTCCGAGGCGGACCGCCGCCAGATTCTCTCGCTCATCGACCAGGCGCTGGCGACGGGGCAGTTGACGCTCGGCGCGAACGTGCAGCGGTTCGAGCGCGACTTCGCGAAGACGGCCGGCGTGAAGTACGCCTGCGCGGTCAGCAGCGGTACAAGCGCCCTGGAGATCGCCCTGCGAGCGTTCGGCGTCGAAGGCAAAGAGGTGCTGGCGCCTACCAACACCTTCTTCGCGACGGCCGCGGCGGTCGTCCACGCGGGTGGCAAACCGCGCTTCGTGGACTGTGAGGCAAAGCATCTCAGCATGGACGCGCAGTCGCTGAAGGACCGCTGGACGGCGAAATGCGCGGGGGTGGTCGTGGTGCACATCGGCGGCGCGGTCACGCCAGGGATCGACGAGATCAAGAAATTCTGCCGATCGAAGGGCATGTTCCTGCTCGAGGACGCGGCGCACGCGCACGGCAGCACGCTCAACGGCAAGCCTGCCGGTAGTTTCGGCGACGCGGCCTGCTTCTCGTTCTACCCTACCAAGGTGATGACGTCCGGCGAAGGCGGGATGCTGGTCACCGACTCCGAGCAACTCCATGCCGAGGCTGTGGTCTATCGCGACCAAGGGAAGTCCAGTTTTGGCGCTAACGTCCATGTGCGGATGGGCGCCAACTGGCGCATGAGCGAAGTACACGCGGCGATCGGCCTGGTACACCTGGCGCGGCTGCCCGAGTTTATCGCTGCGCGGCAGCGGGCTGCTCGCTGGTATGACGAGGCGCTGGCGGGTGTGCCGGATCTGAAGCGCGCCTATCTGCCGAAGGGTTCGGCCAGCAACTACTACAAGTACCCGGTGTTCTTACCCAACGGGCTGCAGCGCGGCGATGTGAAGAAGATCATGCGCGAGCAGTTCTCGGTTGCGCTGAGCGGCGAGGTGTATGAACTGCCGCTGCACAAGCAGCCGGTTTTCGCTCCGTACGCCGACGCAGCGCTGCCCGCGGCGGAGCAGGCGTGCGCGCGGCACATCTGCCTGCCGCTCTTCCCCAGCCTTACCGAAGACGAAGCTCTATACGTGGTTGGCTCTCTCAAGCAAACTCTGGAAACCCTACGCACGGAGGTCCGCCATTAAGATCGCAGTCACCGGTGGAAGCGGGTTCATCGCATCGCACGTCGTCGACCAGTTGCTCGAGGTTGGGCACGATGTGACGGTCATCGATGTGCTGCCGCCGCGCACGAAGAAGATCAACTTCCGCGAGGCCGACCTTCGCGATACGAAGGGCATGATCGAGGCGACCAAGGGCATGGAGGTGGTCTATCACCTCGCCGCCGTCGCCAATGTGAATCACGCGCAGAAGGACCCGCTGCTGTGCGTGGACCTGAACATGAAGGGCACGGCGAATGTGCTCGAGGCGGCGCGGCAGAACGGCGTGTCCCGCGTGCTCTTCGCCAGCACGGTCTGGGTCTACAACGCGACGCTGGACGAGGTGGCGACGGAAGAGTCCTGCTTGAGACTGGACAAGGCAGGCCACCTTTACACGAGCAGCAAGATCGCCGGTGAGATGCTCCTCCACTCCTACTGGCAGATGTACCAGCTGCCGTTCACGATCCTGCGCTACGGCATTCCCTACGGTCCGCGCATGCGCGACGACCTGGTGATTCCAATCTTCTTCCGCAAGGCCCTCGCCGGTGAGCCGCTGACCATCAATGGCGATGGCAAGCAGTACCGCAAGTTCGTCTATGTGAAAGACCTGGCAGCGGGCAACGTGGCGGCGCTATCGCTCAAGGCCAAGAACCAGACGTACAACCTCGAAGGCACTGAGTCGGTTTCGATCCTCGACATCGCCCAGGGCGTGAAGGAACTGGTCGGTGGCGTGGAATTGCAGTTCACGCCTGCGCGAACTGCCGACTTCAAGGGTTGTGACATCAGGGCGGATAAGGCGAAGAAGGAACTCGGCTGGATCGCGCGCACGCCGTTCGCCGAGGGATTGCGCAAGTCGTACGAGTGGTACCTGGAGGCGCATCCCAGCGCGCGTCCGGCTGCCGTGGCCGGCTAGCCAGACCGGAGCACCGCGTGCGGCTCGTCGTCTGCGTACCGGTCTACAACGAAGCCGGCAGCGTCGCCGGCGTTCTCGACCGCATCGCCGCGCTGCCATCGGTCAACCATATCGTCATCGTCGACGATGGATCGACGGACGGCAGTTCCGCCGTCCTCGACAAGTGGGTCGCCGGGCATAAAGACCGCGCCACGCTGCTGCGCCACGAACAGAACAAGGGCTACTCCGGTGCGCTGCTCACAGGCCTACGTCACACCGTCGCCGGATATCGCGCAGGCCAGTACGCCGATAGCGACATCGTCGCCACGGTGGATGCCGACGGGCAGCACGACCCCGCGGAACTGGCGGGCTTCGTGGAGACTATGGAGCGCGAAAACCTGGACGTGGTCTGGGCGAGGCGGGACTTCTCGCTGTACGCGCTGCACAAGAAACTGGGCAACTACTACATGTCCGCGGTGGGTACGATCTTCGCAGGCATGCGCTTCCACGATATCGAGAGCGGGTACTGTCTCTTCCGCATGAAGGCCATCGACGCGGCATTGCAGGCGCACAAGCGTGACTGGCGCTACAGCATCAGCATGACGCTCGCAGTGACACTCGTACGGTTGGGGTTCAAGGTCTCGAATGAGCCGATCGCCTCGATCAAGATCTACCGCTCGCGGACGCGGGTCATCGATGCGTTCATCGACACGATGGCGCTGGCGCACGCGAGATACCAGGTCGAGATGTACAAACTCAGGAGGAAATCCCCCGCTCAGCGGGGGCCGTTTCTCGTAGGGGCGCTAGCCTGGACGGTCTTCGCCACGCTGCTGGCGCTCATTGCAGTGCGCTCGATCTTCCTCAGCGCCGACTCGGCGAACAACTACGCGCACGTCTGGTATATCTCGGATCATCTGTACAACGGCTCGCTGCCGTTCCACATCGATTCGCTCTCCAACGGCAAGGCGCTCGCGTTCCCGTACGCTTTCATCCCGTGGACATTCGCCGCGATCCTGCATCCAGCGTTCGGCGACTACGCGGTCACGTGGACGATGGTGCTGGGGGTGCTGTTCTTGGTGTGGGTCGTGTGGCGCACGCAGTTGCGCGACCCGTGGCTGCTGACGCTGTTCATCCTCTTCCCAGCCCTTATCGAGTCAACGATCGCGTTCCAGATGGCGTATGTGTGGTCGCTGGCCTTCGCCTTTCTCTACGTGCACGAATTGGAGCGACGACGATTCGTGCGCGCGGGCTTCTGGTTGCTCCTTGCCGCAGGGACGCACCCGCTGATCACCGGCATCATTCTCGCGATCCACAACCTATGGCTTATCGGACGCTCGAGAGACCTACGGAGGCCGGTCGTCATCATGTCGGTCATCGTCGTCTTGGCGCTGATCCCACAGGCACTGTATCTCAAGAGCTCCTCTTCGATCGAGGACACGTCCGTTGGCTACGCTGTGGCTATCACAGCGCTGACGCTCGTCCCGAGGTTGGCCCTCTTCTATCTGCCACCCCTGCTGCGTTGGGGAGCCGCGCAACGACCGGACATCGTGGGGAGCACGCTCATGGCGGGGACGTTTGCTGTGCTCGCGCTGTTTTATATGCTGCCCAACAACGGGTTCGGCCAGCCCTGGGAGGGCTTCTACGGTCTCTATCACGGGGCCTATGACGACTACCGGGACTATTTCAGCAGCACCACCTTCGTCCCCGGAGCCACTTATCGGGTGATGGAGGCGACGAACAAGGAGCAGGGCCAGTACCGCTTCATCCAGCACGGCGCTATCTTGAGCAACGACTTCTTCGGCGAGACGATGTATCGCCAGACGTGGACGCAGCCTGAGTACGAGACTTATATCCAAAAGAAGACGATCGACTACGTCGTCATCAGCCGCGGCTACGGGCGTGGTTATCGATTGCCGTTTCGCAATGAGATAAGGCTGCTGGAGGCGGAGGACATCGCCGGCAAGGCGAGGATGGTGTACAGCGACTTGAAGGGGCGGTTCGTGGTCTACGATGTCCGGCCGATCAAAGCTGCGGTGGCGTCGTAGACATGGAACAGGTTGAGACAACGGCGTTGCCTTCGCCAAGCGGTGGGTCCCCGGTGGCCAAGAAGGGCCTGAGCGGGAAACACCTAGCGATGTCGATCGGCCTGGTGCTGCTGAGTTTCGGGCTGACCGCGCTGCTCTGGGGACTGCAGGACCAGGTGAAGTCGCTGGGCGGCTACGGCTACCTCGGGGTCTTCCTATTCGCCCTCGCCGCCAACATGCCTGTCGTCACGGTGTTTCCGTGGCTGCTCGTCATCGCGCCACTCGGAGCGGTGTACAACCCTGGGTTGCTCGCTGTGACGGCCGCGAGCGGAGCCACGCTCGGCGAGTTGCTGCCCTACGCGCTGGGGAGCAACATCGCGCCCAACTTGCCATCGACGGGTATCCTGCGGCGACTGACGAGACTCAATATGTGGCAGCGAACGATCGTGGTGTTGGGCATGTCGCTCTCGCCAGCCTTCAGTTTCCCTGGACTGGCGGCTGGTGTGCTGCGCTACCCGCTGTGGGCGACGCTGAGTATGAAGTTCGTCACAGAATTGCCGAAGGTGTATCTGGTGACCGAGGGCTGGCACTGGCTGGGCTAGGTGTGGCGGAGGAGGTATCGAGTGCGCCGTTACAAGAGAGTGCTCGTCATCACTGGCGCCGTGGCGCTCATGCTGGGCCTGCTCTGGACGGGCGGACTGTTCGCGCCTTTCTACCACGTGCCGGTGACGCAGGGGCCATCGACGGAGCGCGCGATCGCGCTGACGTTTGACGACGGGCCGACGCCGTCGACGCTGGGGGTGCTGGACACCCTTGCCAAGTACGGCGTGAAAGCGACGTTCTTCGAGGTGGGCGTCAACGTCACACGTCACCCCGACATCTCGCGCCAAGTGATTGCATCGGGCAGCGAGGTCGGGCTTCACTCCTACTCGCACTCGTACTGGCTGCCATTTCAGTTTCCCTGGCAGAGCGTCCGCGATATCGAGCGTGGGCGCGATGCAGTCGTCGCTACGATAGGGAAGGACCCGCTGATCTTCCGTGCGCCGCATGGCAAGACGAGCCTGTGGATGCGCTGGGGGCTGCAGCGTCACGGGACCAAGGCCGTCGGCTGGGATGTGCAGGCTACGGATTGGCAGCAACGGCCAGGGCAGGAGATCGCGGCAGACGTCGTCAGGCAGCTGCATCCGGGGGCGATCATTCTGCTACACGATGGTCTCGACACTGCCGACGCGCCTGACCGATCGGCGATGCTCGCTGCACTGCCGATGATTATCGAACAGGCGCAGGCACAGGGGTACCGGTTCAAGACGGTCGCGGAGTTGCTTGGCGTGCAGGCGTACCGCTAACGCCTACTTGCGGCCTTTTGCCCTCGCTCGCGCCCTGGTTGATTCAAGCAGGAGCGCCGACGGCTGTCGCGCGCCGGTTCGGGTCGCCGGAGAGGAGGATCAACGGGATCCCGACAGCGGTGCCTGCGGCAAGGATGGAGAACGCGAGCAGGTACTCACCCGTTGCATCCTTGATGAATCCCGCGAGGATGGGCCCGGTGAATGCCGTGACGC
>JACQEE010000326.1 GCA_016200725.1 Chloroflexota bacterium | reverse complement strand
GGGCGTCGGTCATTCGTCGCCGGTGCTGTGTGGGAACAAGTTGTTCCTCACCACCTGCGACAGCCGGAGCGGCGGCGTGCGCGTGCTGTGCCATGATGCCGTCACCGGCAATCAGCTATGGCGGCATGACTTCAAGCAAGCGCCCTTCACCCCGCACAAGTTCAACAACTTCGCCGCCGCCACTCCGACCGTGGACGCGCAGCACGTCTATGTCATTTGGAACGAGACGGAGCACTTCAAGCTCGCGGCCCTGGACCACTCGGGGAAGGTCGCGTGGGAGCGGGACTTCGGGCCGTTCGTCAGCCAGCACGGCTGCGGCATCTCGCCCATCGTCCACAATGGCATGGTCATTCTCGGCAACGAGCAGGACAGCGCGAAGAGCGTGAAGGACACCACCCGCACGGGCGAAAGCTTCATCGTCGCCGTGGACGCCAAGTCCGGTTCGACGGTCTGGCAGACGCCGCGCAACAGCGCCGTGGTGGCTTACTCAACGCCCTGCCTCTACACGCCGAAGGGCGGACCGCCCGCGCTGATCTTCAACAGCCAGGGCCACGGCATCTACGGCGTCGCGCCGGACACGGGCAAGGTGTTGTGGTCGTATGACGAGGCTTTCACGATGCGCAGTTGCAGTTCGCCGCTCCTCGCGGGCGACCTCATCTTCGGCTCGTGCGGCAGCGGCGGCGGCGGCAACTACGTCACGGTGGTCAAGCCCGGCGACGGCAAGAGCCGCCCGGCCGAGCTGGCCTATCAGATGAAGAAGTCCGCGCCCTACGTGCCGACTGGTGTGG
Source organism: Chloroflexota bacterium (assembly GCA_016200725.1). The sequence continues at coordinate 2,219 of JACQEE010000326.1, read as the reverse complement.
TGGTGGGCAATCTTGCGTGGCTCTGGAGCGATGCGGGCATGCTAACCTGTCTGCACGCGCCCACCGGCGAAGTGCGTTTCCAGGAGCGCGTGGGCGGCAACTTCTTCGGCTCGCCCGTGTGGGTGGACGGGCGGCTCTTCGCAGTCTCGACTGCGGGTGAACTCGTCGTGGTCGAAGCGAGCGAGAAGTTCAACGTCCTGCACCGCTACGCGCTCAAGGAGCTTTGCCATTCCACGCCTGCCGTCGCGCTGGGCCGCATGTTCATCCACACTGAGAACCACCTCGTGAGCCTCGGCGGCGAGAAGAAGTCGGCGGACAAATGAGCCTGTGGGCTTGTCCAGTGCCTCTGCTCGTTGGAGGTTCTGTGCGCGGAAGAAAGACCTGACGTATGAAACATTGCTTCCTTGCCGTCGCTCTGCTGGTCACGGCGCTTGCTGGCGCGCGTGGTGCCACCGCCCCATTTCCGTATGTCTCGGCCAAGGCGTTTCACATCCCGCCGGAAACGACGACCGAGGAGTCGGGCTACTTCTCGCTGTGCGAGGGGCGCAACGGCAAAATCTACGTCGGCACCGCCGCGTATGGCCGGAACGCGTATCTGGTCGAGTTCGACCCGGCCACGGAGAAGCTGCGCATCGTGCTGGATGTCCACAAGCTCGTCGGCCTGCCGCTCACGCCCACCGGCTACGCCGCGCAGTCCAAGCTTCACACGCGCAACTTCGTCGGGCCGTCGGGGAAAATTTACCTCGGGTCCAAGCAGGGCTACCCGACGGCCGCCGAGCATGCGGCCCTCAAGCGCGGCGAAACCATCCCCACCTATCGCGGCGGCTACGTGATCGTCTATGACCCGGCGACGGACACAGCCGAGAACCTCGGCCTGCCGATGCCCATCGAGAGCAAGCCCGCCGGCGCGATGGAGGGCGAGGGTGTGATTGACGTGACGGCCGACGAGGCGCGCGGGCTTATCTACGTCATCACCTGCGAGGAGCAGCACTGGATGCTCTACGACGTAAAGACGAAGAAGTTCCGCGAGCTGGGGCCGATTCTGCGCGATCAGCCGAACACGCTGATCGACGCGCAAGGCCGGGGCACGGCGATTACGAAGGATTATCACGTCGCCCGCTACAATCCCAAGACGGACAAGGTCTCTGTGGACCCGCTGCGCGTGGAGGGCAAGCCGTTCGCGGAGGTGCTCGGCACGAACCGCATTCATCCCGACTGGCGTCTCACGCCTGATGGCAAGACCGCTTATCTGCAAGTGCTCAACGACCTCCGCATGTTCCGCGTGGACCTCACAGGCAAGGAAGGCAAGCCAGTGGTCGTGACAAGCCTGGGCAACCGCATCGAGGGCGTGCATCCCGACTCGCGCGGCTCGATCAGCCTCGGCCCGGATGGACGGGTCTATTCCGCCATCCGGGTGGACAACAAGACCGGCTTTGGGACCGGCTACTTGCACCACCTCATCCGCCACGACCCGAAGAAGAAGATCGCCATGGAAGACCTTGGCGTGTTCACGGTCTCGAACCCGGGCTTCTTCGACTTCAAGGGTGAGCCTGCGAAGAACCCGGACGGCTCGCTCCGTCCGCGCCACGGCTATCACACGCTGCCCGATGGCACGCTCACGCCGCTCCACGTCATCATGGGCATGATCGTCGCCCGCGACGGCACCATCTACGCAACGACGATCTACCCTTACACGCTGCTCAAGGTGGAATCGGTGAAGGCGGTGAAGTGAACGCCTGAGCGCGGCCCGCCGCCTACTCGGGCACGAACCGCACCTCGTCCAGATAGACCACGGCTTGGGACGGAGCCGTGATGTTCAGGGCCAGCGTGGCGGTGAGCGTTGCGGGCGGGGTGAAAGGAATGGTTACTTCAGACCATGCTGGGCCGACCTTGACCGTGGCTTCCTGTTTCGTCGGCTTGCCGTCAAACATGCCGGCCAGCTCCACCTTGATTTCCGTTTCCACAGTGGATTTCACCCAGGCGGTCAGCCGGTGCGGCACGCCGGTGGTGAACTGGACGGGACGGAATCTCCCTTTGGTCTTGATCACTGCGGACTGTTTTCCGGCTCTGACGTGCGCCGCGTCGGTGTTGATCGCGACGGCGTTGTCCCAGAAGCCCGATGCCTTCAGATAGCCGACGCCCTCAGGCTCAAACCCGCCCCACAGGCTGCACCCGTCATACGCAAGTTTCGCCGCCGGCTTCTTCAGTCCAGCCTCGGT
>JACQEE010000344.1 GCA_016200725.1 Chloroflexota bacterium | reverse complement strand
TCGATGCGAATCGTGAATCATGACGGCAAGTGTCATTCGTCCACGCAGTCGTGTCAACGTTAGAAGCCTCGTCACATGGCTATTCGCCGTCTGCGGACCCACTCGCCGACACCGTTCACCCGAACGCCAGAAGGCAGCTCGATATGGGTAATGCGAGACGGAGTAGGCTAAGACTCGCTCCTGCAGGGGTCATGTGGTGTGATGCGCCTTGATAGCGTGGTTGCACACTCGTGCTGGGAAGGGCAATTCGCCGGTGGCGCGGGTCGGTCTGTAATCGGCCCTTGCTCAGCGTTTCACCAGACGTGCTTGGAACTTTCCCAAGAGTTCCTTTGCGTTGTCTTCTTTGCCCTTTGGGATAGGCACTCGCACATCGCGTTGTTCCATGCCGGTGCGGGTGGGAGCAAAGTAGGAGAAGACGAGCAAGGGTGGGTTTTCCTCGATGTATTCCACGGATCCCAGGTAGGCCCCTAACTGGTTCCAGAGGTGGAGTTGCCGGTTGAGGTAGATGCCGTCCTTGCTGATGTAGGCCTCGCCCTGATATCTGAGGTTCTGGCGGTAGTCGTGCCACGTGGTGAACCAAGCGAGGAAGCCGATGATGGCGATGAGCGCGAGCATGACAAAGAGCACCCAGATGCCGGCGTGGCGATCGACGATGACGGCGACGATCCCGGCGATGAGGGCAAAGCCCGACACGATGAAGAACAGGAGCTTCTTGGCCGACTTCTCCGTGCGGTACTCGTTCTCAGCATACTGCCGCCACTCGCCGGGCGAGTACGTCCAGTGCGCTAAGAGGCCTTCGCCTGAGAGCATGCGGTCGAGCTTGCCGGCCCGGCTTCCGTAGATCACGGCCACGATGATGGCTGTGATGAACAGGAAAAAGCTGACGAAGGCGATGGCGTAACTCGCGTCTCCCATGTCGATGACGAATGCGACGACGGTCAGGGATAGGAAGAGCAGCGTGAGCAGCCACCAGACTCTCGAGGTCGCGCGCGCGAGGTTGCTTTTGTTCATGTTGCTACCTCCTGGTGTGAGCCGACTGGGAAGCATCGATCATCGGAGAGTTGCTCGCTGGGCGACCCAGCGCGAGGGGTCGTCGGCGATGATGCCATCGAGGTGCGTGGCGGCGATGGCGGCGAGGTCGGGGCCGCCATCGTAGTCCCAGGCGAGGACGCGGCGGCCGGTGCGGTGGAAGCGCTCGAGGAGCCGCGGGGTGAGGGTGCGGCGGTCGGGGTTCATCCACTGCGGGTCGGCGAGGGGAAGGAGCCAGCGATTGCGGATGGGGATGGGATGCCGCGCGGTCCAGATGTAGCCGCGCGCGACTCGAGGGGCCTTGAGGCGGAAGAGGGCGAGGGCGAGCGGGTTGAAGGAGGCGACCATCGCGGTCTCGCGGCGGTGGTGCCTGCGAATGAGGTCAGCGACTCGAGAGACGAGCGCCCACGTGCCGAAGCCGCGGACTTTGAGTTCGACGTCGATGAGGAAGGTTGGCGGCAGATTGGAGGAGACTTCGTCGAGCGATGGGACGCGCGCGTGGGAGAACTTGGCGCCAAACCAGGAACCGGCGTCGAGCGCCTGGATGTGCTCGAGAGATCGCGTGCCAACGACACCGGTGCCGCTCGTGGTGCGTTCGAGGCGTCGATCGTGGAGGATGGCGACGCGGCCATCGCGGGTAAGGCGTGTATCGAGCTCGACGCCATCGGCGCGGGCGTCGACGGCGGCGCGGAAGGCGAGCATGGTGTTCTCAGGGTAGGCGGCGCTGCAGCCGCGGTGGGCGATGATGAGCGGGAGGCGATGAGAGGCGGGAGGGAATCGCCAGGTAGCCGGGGCAGCGTGGGCGTGCGTCATGGCTGCGAGCGCGTGTGGCGTGGTGCCCCCAGCGGAATTCGAATCCGCGTTTTCGCCTTGAGAGGGCGGCGTCCTAGTCCACTAGACGATGGGGGCGCGGGGACATTCTAACAGATGGTGAACGAGTCTGACGCGATGCGAGGACACGCCTCGTTGCGAGGCGCGGACGCCCTTTTTCTCGGGGAAACGACCACCTACGGTCGCCGATCAGGGGTGGAGCCGCGAGCGAGTAGGGTCAGAGCGCCAGGAGGGCTTACAAGCGCCCTCCTGGCGCTGCGACGTTCGCGGGCCAGTGCGGTTGGCTTAGGTCTTCTTGAGCAGCGGGAGGCCGGTGCGCTTGCTTTCGATGACCTTGTAGCCGGTGGGCAGCGAATCGCAGGCGCCCTTGGATGCGACGCCGGCGAAGTAGTAGATGCGCTGCCGGCGGCCGCCCTTGAGCTTGACGTCCTTCGTGTGTAGGAAGTACGCCTTGCCTGACTTCTTGCTCTTCACACTGTACGCCATCTGATTCCCTCCTGTTGCCTTGATAGGCTTGTGACTAATCTTACGACATCTGTCAACTACCTGATAGTGTGAGTTTTTCCAGAGGCGGCACAAGCCATTGTGGAAAAGACGGTTGGCGCACCATTTGAGCGCTGAGAATCAGATGTAGCATCTGAGGGCGACAAGGTAGGAGGGAGAGGTAACACAGCGAGAGGATCAAGAGGGAGAGAACGCGTGAGCACAAGGATCGTGGTGCGTTGTGCTAGACCCTGCGCCGGGCGCAGGGTGACAAGGCGTGGTGCCCCCAGCGGAATTCGAATCCGCGTTTTCGCCTTGAAAGGGCGGCGTCCTAGTCCACTAGACGATGGGGGCGCGGATATCGCAGGCCAAGAGATATTGTACGCGAATCGGGGAGAGGAACGCACTGCGAGGTCGGGACGCGGCTATCTTTGCGAGACGCCTCGCTTTCCTCAGAGAATCAGGTAACTGCGATTTCCCTCGAGAGGAACGCAGGGCTAGCGCAGTTCGGGCCAGAACTTCAGCGCGGTGCCGCCTTCGAACCACTCGCGGTCCGCGGGCTTGAGGTTGGCGCGCGAGCGGCGGCCGAGTTCGACGTGCTGGGGATAGGTGAGGTGGTTGGTCTGCGAGTAGTCGCTGCCCCACATCAGGCGATTGGCGCCAAAGGTGGCGATGAGTTGATCGACGAGGCGTCGTGGATCGCCGCCGTTCTCCGTCGCCGCGTGCAGGATGATGGAGGTGACCTTGAGGTGCACCTGGGGAAGCGCGGCGAGTCCCCAAAAGTTTTTGGCCTTGGCGTAGGGCGGGCCTCCCGAGAGATCGGGGAAGGCGCAGTGGTCGAGGAGGATAGGGCCAGGGAAGCGCTTGACGGCCTCGTGGAGCCAGGCGGCGTCTTTCTGCTGGATCTGCACGAGCACGGGGATGCCGAGTTCGACGGCGCGTTTCCAGGTGGCGACGAGGCCGGGCGTGAGTTCGCCGGGCTCGAGTTGCGCGCCGCCGGTGCGCGCGGCGATGAGCCGCACACCTCGAGCGCCTCGTTGCTTCACCCAGTAGTCGAGGCGCTCGGCGGGCTGCTGCTCAGGGTGCACGACGACGACGCTGGCGAAATAATTGGGATCAGCCTTGGCGGCGTCGGCGGCGTAGTCGTTGACGTAGCCGTATGGGCCGAAGCCCTGGACGAGGATGGCGCGATCGACGCGGTTCTCTCCCATGAGGGAGCGGAGTCTCGGCGCGGAGCAGGGCGTGTCGTGGTACCACATGGCCT
>JACQEE010000338.1 GCA_016200725.1 Chloroflexota bacterium | reverse complement strand
TCGGCACCCCGATCGCGGCCACCGTGTAGTGATTGCCCATCGCGAGGCCAAATAGCAAGGCTGCAAGGAGCGGTTTACGGAGTGAAGGCGGCCTCTCGTCGTGCTGCGCGTCGTCTATCCACGCGAGCAGCACATAGGCGATGGCTGCGCCGAACAGGATGTTCAGCGCGTACACCTCGGCGACGACCGACTGCCCCCACATGATCGGCGAGAAGGCCAGCGCCAGCGCTCCGCTGGCAGCCGCCATCAGGCGAAACCACGGCTCGCGGCCTTCGCGCGGCTGCGCCGGAGCAGCTCGTCTTGCCATCATCGCCAGGACGCGCGTCGCGGCGAGGAAGGTGAACGCGACTGCCGCTGCTCCCGCCACCGCGGACATGATGCTCAGGCGATGGGCGACGTCCCCTGCGGGAATGATCGAGAACAACTTCCCCAGCAGCGTGTAGGTGGGATACCCCGATGGGTGCGCCACTCCCCACGTCTTGACCACCGTCGCCAGTTCCGGGCCGTCCGACGCCTCGTGCGCCCACGTGATCGATGGCGGCAGCCCGCTCAGGTACACGGCGAGCGAGAGGATAAAGAGCCCCACTGCGATGAGCGCTGTCGGGCTGGGCCGTGCTCGGAAAGGCAAGCGCATGAAGCGATGGTACTCCAAAAAAGAAAGGCCCCGCACTCGCGGGGCCTTTCTTTTATCGCTGTGTCAGTGCTGGGTTACGCGGCGTTCCGGCGGCGCGATGTCGCATACAGCATCCAGCCGCCTGCGATCATCATCGCCACGCCGGCCAGTCCTGTCCCAAAGAGTAATCGGTTGCCGGGTGTGACGTCGCCGGTCTGCACCGGCGGCTGCTTCAGGAAGATGACCGCGAAGATGGACGTACCGGGTGATTGGACGTCGAAGACGACCGGGTCCGCAGTGGGGGGCGGGCGGGGTACGCCCGTCAGTATCTGGCTTGTGCCGTCCTCAGCGAGGCGGGCAAACCGCACCAGTCCCGAGCCGCCGTTCGCCTGTACTGCTCCGAGCGGCAGGGAGAACTGCAATGTCGTGGCACCGGTCTCGAGACCGCCGGTCCTGGTGATGTTCAGCGTCATCGCGACTGTCGAGTCGGCGCCGCCTAGCGCGATCCGGATTCGGGAGGAGGCCGCCGGGTCCGCCGTGGCGCTCGCGTCCACGCGGATCGTCGCAGGCACCGTCGCCCCTGCCACCGGCAGCGCGGTCAGATTGGACGTGAAGCCTACGCCCACGTTGCCGATACCTGGGATGTTGGTGTTCCTCGGAGGAACGACCAACTCGGCCGTATTCACCGTCGCCCTCGTGTCGGTGCCGTTGCCCGTCGGTATCGTCGTGTTGAGGCGGATGAACGGCGCCGGGCCGGTATCCGTAGACCCTGCCGGCCGCGGGAGAGGTACCGTAACCGTAGCCGTGTTGTTCGCATTCCGCGTGACTGTGACGCCGGACGTGTCATCTCTAAAGGTGTTGAGTGTTTGCCCATTTGCCAGCGCGAGCGGGATTCTCACCGTTCCGCCGGGCGGCGCGATGATTAGATCAAGCCCGCTTCCACCAAGCACGGGGTTGCCGTTACCGTCCGTGCCGTTTGCACCAGATCCGATGCGGATGTTACTGGTGATAGGCGTCTGCTGCACGACGTTGCCGCCGCCTAGCCCACCGCCGGTCGTGCCGCCTGCCGTCGTGCCGCCCGCCGTGGTGCCGCCGCCCGCCGTGGTGCCACCACCCGCCGTCGTGCCGCCGCCAGCCACGCCACCGCCACCCGCCGTCGTACCGCCCGCCGTCGTACCGCCCGCCGTCGTACCGCCCGCCGTCGTGCCGCCAGCGGTCGTACCGCCGCCGGTCGTGCCGCCGCCCGCCGCGGTGATCGTCACTGTAGCCGTCGCCTGGGGAGTACCGTTCTGGACGCTGAGCGTAATCGTGAAGGTACCGACTGTTTGCGCGATGAACTGCGTCGTTGCGCCGCTCGTGGTGCTCACCGGGCTGAAGACGCCGCCGCTGCTATTGATCGTCCAATTGAAGGTCTGGGAACTCGTGACGTCGCTGCTCGCATCGGCGCAGGCCTGGCCTTGCAAAAGGACTGACTGGCCGTTGACGAGGGAGAGCGAAGTAACGGGGTTCCCGTCGCTGTTCTTGATGATCCGGATGAATGCCGCAACGAGGGAGCTTGGCCCGGTGCCGATCGTGGATGTGCCGGGGACTGTCACCGTGCCCGGCGTGGTGAACGGCTGCGTGCCTGGAATGGTGCCTGGGCACGTGGCGACGGCCCACGTTGTCTCCCATCGGAGGGAGGCGTACGAGATGGCGCTGGCTGCAACGAGCGCGCCAACCAGAAGCAATGCCACCGGCCGCGTAGCCGCGTTAGACCGTGTCAAGGCGCCATCCCTCCACTATCTCCTGCGGCCGTCTTCCTGCATCTAAGCTCGATGTGGTGAAGACCTGCGACCGCGCTGCAGCAGATGCTTTTCGCCAGGATAGCCTGGAGTCTAACACGTGTTCAAGATATGCGTCAATGAACTTTCGATAAGCCCACCCTGCCTAACGTCGCGGGAGCCAGGTCGTTAGCACCTACCCGTTCATTGGAAGCGGCGAGCCGTGATGGTGCATGCACTGCCACTGACCTCCACGCTTCACATAAATATTCGTCGCCTGGACCCGCCCTTCGGAGACCCGGCCATCGTTCACCGAGGTGATGTTCTCGGTACACGTGACCCATGCCCAGCCTCCCGCTAGCGTGCTCACAGCCCCCGTGATCGAGAATCGCATCAACGAGGCGTGCTCGAAGATGCGCGCCCAGCTCGCTAGCACACCATCGCGGCCGCGGATCAATGGCCAGCCTGGGTGAATCACTGTCACCGCATTCCCATCCCCCCACACCGCCGCCATGCGGTTCACGTCGAGGCTTTCGAATGCCCGATAGAACGCGTCGTTGGCCTTCTCCACTTCGGCAACCTCTTGCTGGTCCATGCGGAGCCTCCGGAGAGCCCGCATTATACGTTGACAACAGTTCCCACACGTGAGTTCCTCTCCGTATGTGAAAGTGGTAGTGTGCGCAATAGTACGTATTTTTCTACGGTGCGGACGCTCTTCCAAGTAGGACGTCAAGTCTTACGGCTTGGCGTCTGGGTTGTTGGCCTGAGGCTGGCTCGGATTTGCCCTGCCCCCGCGAGACAGGCTGAAAGGACGAGGATGCCCCGCGCGGAAGAGATGTTCTACCCGCTGGCGATGAGTTCGCCTATCGGCGTGTTCATTAGCCAGGAGAAGCGCTTCCGCTTCGTCAACCCCGGCTTCGAACGAGCCACCGGGTATTCGAAAGACGAACTGCTCCACTTAGACCCGATGTCCCTGGTGCTTCCCGAAGATCGCGAACACGTGCGCGTGAGTGCGGTCAAGATGCTCAAGGGCGCGTCATCACAGCCTTACCAGTACCGCATCCGGCACAAGAGCGGCGTCGTACGGTGGATCTTGGAGACGGTCGTCTCCATGGAATACGAAGGCCGTCGCGCCGTATGCGGCTACTTCATGGATACCAGCGAGCGAAGGCAGGCGGAGGAGACGCTTCGCCAAACCGAGGAGCGTCTCAAATTCATCGCTGAGAAGGCGAACGATCTCATTTACCGGTATCGGCGCACTCCACGCCCGGGGATGGAATATGTTAGCCCGTCCGCGCTGCCGATCACCGGCTTCACCCCGGAAGAGTACTACGCGAACCCTGGGATCTTGCGAGACATGGTCCATCCTGAGGACCAGGCCCGCATAGAGGCGTTCTGGGCATCCCCGGCTCCCAGCACGCAACCCATCGCTATCCGTTTCCAGCACAAGGCAGGCCAATGGCGCTGGCTGGAGATCAATCGCACGCCGGTTCTCGACGCTGCCGGCAACCTCCAGGCGATCGAGGGCATTGCGCGCGATGTCACCGAGCGCAAGCAGGCTGAAGAGGCGCTGAGCCGTCAAGCAGAAGTGCTTCGCAACGTTCGCGATGGCGTCATCGTGGCAACCCTCGCTGGCGAGGTCACCTTCTGGAACAGCGGAGCGACCGCTATCTTTGGCTATTCCTCTCAGGATGCGATGGGTATGGCCATGGTGAATCTTTACCCTGACCAAGCCCCCCAAAACTTTCAGGCCACGTTGAAAGACATCGCTGCAGGCACGGACTTGTCCGCCGAATGGCGCGGCTGGCGCAAGGACCGCTCGACGGTTTGGGTCAATCTCAAAATCTCAGTGATGCGCGACGAACCCGGCCGTCCTATCGGCATCTTAGCCATCGTCAACGACGTCTCCGACAAGATGGCCGCCCGCGAACGCGAGCGGGAACAGAACGCCCTCATGGAGGCTGTTCTCTCCTCTACGCCAAGCGCGCTCGTTGTGCTGAACGACCGGCTCGAGGTCGTGCTGGCCAATAAGTCTTTTCTCCACGACTTCCCCGCAGCGCGGGGCATGGCGCTCGGCCGGCCGATCGCCGACCTCTTGCCGATGCCCCCACTCCTCGATGCGGCCAAGCGTGTGCTCGATGCGGGCGAAAGCGCTATCGGCCTTGAACTTGTCCACGATGGCGCCGGCGGACAACGGACGTTCGAGGTCAACATCCTGCCGATGTCCGCGGATATGCGCGCCGGGCAAAAGATCAACGCCCGTGTGCTCATCAGCATGATTGATGCTACCGAGAGTCGCGCTGCCCAGGAACGCCTCTACCACGCGGGCCGCCTCGCCTCCGTTGGCGAGATGGCTGCGGGCGTCGCCCACGAACTAAATACCCCCCTCACCAGCGTCCTGGGCTATGCCGAACTTCTTGAGTCGGTGGATCTGACCGACTAGGCGCGTCGCGACTTGGCGAAGATCCGCGATAATGCCCAGCGTGCCGCGATCGTTGTCAGAAATCTCCTCACCTTCGCCCGGCCCAGCAAACCGCAGCGCAAGCCGATCCAGTTGAACGACGAAGTTCGCCATGTGGTCGACCTGCGCTCCTACGAACTGCACGTGAGCAACATCGAGGTCACGCTGAGTCTCAAGCGTGATCTTCCACGCACCTTCGCCGACCCTCGTCAACTGCAACAGGTTTTCCTCAACATCCTCGTCAACTGCGAGCAAGCGATCCTTAGTGCCAAGCAAGGTGGCCGTATCGCGATCAGCACCGCAGAGGTTGACGGCTTCGTCCGAGCGTCCTTTAGCGATGACGGCCCCGGCATCAAGCCGGAGAACTTCAAGCGACTCTTCCAGCCGTTCTTCACGACCAAGGAGCCTGGAAAGGGCACCGGCCTCGGGCTCAGCATCTCGCAGAGCATCCTCGCCGAGCACGGCGGCCGGATCCGCGCCGAGAGCGAACCGGGCCGCGGCGCCACGTTCATCGTTGAACTGCCCATCATGCATGAAGCTCCCGTCCACACAGCGGGAGCCGTGCACGAAAGGAACCAATCTTGACGAACTCCAGCAAGGCCCCGAAGGCATTCATCCTCGAGGTGGATGATGATCGTGACATCCGTGAACTTGTGACACGCGTGCTCAAGGCCGATGGTTACGAGGTTGCCAGCGCCTCGGACGGCGCCCAAGCCCTGTCCTTTATCGCCGTGAGAAAACCGGATCTAGTCCTGCTCGATATGAAGATGCCCGGAAAGTCTGGGTCTGAAGTGCTGAAAGAGATCCGCTTTCTCCACCCGGGGCTGCCCGTCATTTTGGTCACCGGTGTTACGGATATGGAGGCCGCAAGCGCCGCTCTTGCCAACGGCGCCAACGGCTATCTTCTGAAGCCCTTCCAGCGCAGCGAGTTGTTGAGAAGCATCGCCGAAACGCTTGCCAGTGGCCCCACGGGGT
>JACQEE010000025.1 GCA_016200725.1 Chloroflexota bacterium | reverse complement strand
CGCGAGGAATGGGGTCCTGGGCCGGGGGTGAACCCGCGCTGAAGGGCGCATGGGCCGAGGGTGAAGCCGAGGTGAAGGGCGGGTGAGCCACAGGTGTCGGGATGGTGGTTTGCGGGATTTTCGCGGGTTTCCGGGCGGGAATCCCGGCGAGGAATGGGATTTCAAAATTTTCGTCGACCACTTCGACCCTCCCGCTGGCCGGCGGCTACTGCGTCAGTGAACCTGTCTAACCCGTCCATTACCCATCCATTGTTCGACGATTGTTGCCCCATTACCGGCCCATTCCTGCGCCATTATTTCGGAACGCCAACAGAAGCGGTCCGCGCCTCACCCGGCCTTCGGCCACCCCTTCGACGTCGCTCAGGGCTACGCCTTGGACTTCCAGCAGAGCCGGCGAGGGAGGAAAGCGGCGGCCGTTTCGCCCGTAATCGAGGCGTGATGGCCGGGCGTTCAAGCCGTGATGGCCCGCGGTTCGGGCCGCTTTCGAGGGGCTTTCGCCCGCGTTTCGACCCGCGATCTGTTCTAATTTCACCTGAAGCGGCCGCGGGAAATCCCGTGATTTCATGTTTTTCCTCCGCGCGGGATGCGGGAGGGGGAGGGTCGCCAGCGGTCGAGTTTGGCGGCGGTGGGGACGGGACGGGGGGACGACCACGGATTTTCGCCGGGATCGTCTGCGGTGCCTGCGGGGTCAAATGTCGTCATTACGCCGCCATTACGTGCGGATTGTGCCGGCATTACGGCGCCATTCAGCGAGGATTCCCGCCAGAAAATGCCGAGCAATGCCTGGTGTTCTTTCCGTTGGGCTGGGTTCGGGGCCCCTTGTTGGGCTGCCCGCCGGACGTCGAGGGAATGCCAGCGGCGGGAGCATCGGCGGCCTCGCAGGGATTCAGGACGCGATCGACGACAGGGTCGAGGAGGCTATCACGGAAGTCTGCGCGGGCGAGGCGGACGTAGCGGCGGAAGGCAACGTTGGCCTTCATCCAGTCGTCGACCTGGTAGCGGTAGAGGTCGCTTTGCTTGACGGCTTTGTTGATGGTGCCCCAGTTGCTGCGGGCGGCGAGGAAACGGCGCTGGCTCGCGCCTGCGACGCCGCGATTGAGTCCGGGAAGTCGTCTGGCCACGATGGATGCTCCTTTCGGGCAAAAAGAAAGCCCGCCGAGGGGACGGGCTGGGATCGGGCGGGCGCATCTGAGATGCGCCCCTACACGGCAAACGCCGCGTGGGTGGGCGGTCGCGGGACAGGCCCTCGATGGGAGGGCGGGCGAGCGCCTTAGGCGGACACCTCTACAAAAGAGAAGAAGGCAGGCTAAGCTGGCCGCGAGGCGCGGTTGAGCGTTGCGCGGTGCGTAGTCTCCCCCTCAATTTCAATATACCGTGCGTACAAAGGGGCGGATGGCGCAGGGAGAGGGGGACGCAGGTTGCGGAGGAGGTTATGACTCTACATAGTTAGTATACATTACGTGTCAAGGGGGAGGTGCCAGGGAGGGTTAAGGAGTGAAAACGGCCGTGGCTGCTAGTAACGCGCTTATGGGAGGCCTATTACTCGGGCGACGAGGGCCTTTCGCGCGTAGAATGCGCGGGAAGTGCTGCCGTGGCCTCGACTGCCTACGCATCCTCATCTGCATCAAATGGCATCTCTAGGCGAGGCGCCATGCCCTTGGGTACAAGGACAAGCCCGAGCGCATCAACATTCGAGATGCCCCTCTCCAGCCAGTTCGCTAGGCAAGTTGTTTTCCAGGTATATACGTCCTGCTGTCGTGCAACTGCCAAGGCTTGTGCCTTCGCCCATTCCTCGATTTGCAACATCTCCGTGTCGAATGCGATACGCACTGTGATTTCCATTCTGTCGCTCCTCTTCAAGATCTACTTCTTCTCGTCCGAGAGAGTGGCCAAATGAAAGGCCGCAACAAGGTCAGTAAAGCCATACCCGGACGCGGCAGAATCGGCAAGGCCATCGAAGAAGTACGACAAGATAACCACTTGCTTGGTCACAGCCACTGCCCGGACAGCACGTGAAGCCCCACGGGCAACCAGCGCGCCACCGACACACTCCTTCCCTAACAGGCGCACATAGTTCGCCAGTTGTTCGACATCACGTGTAGTCGCCACGCCCAATTTCACTTCTACAGGGATTTGCCGTGATGTGCCTATCGGAGCGGCATCTTTGATCAGAACATCGACATGCCCTTCGGGAAGTGCTTTCTCCCCTAGTATCTCAAGCGGTGCCCCTGCCAAACCTCCCAGGCCAAGAAAAGAAAGGAAAGCACTCAGGTTGGCGGGAGCAGACAGATGATTCTTCAACACACATTGAAGAATCATCTCATTGAAGAGGTATGTGCGTGGCGGTGCAGCTAGTCTTCTACTAAATGCAATGCGCGGCGCGAATTCTTCGTGCACCGACTGTGGCATCTCCTTCTGTTGAGTCGCAAGTGCGCCCATTTGTGACGCTGACTGGAGTGTTGTCTGGTCGGCTTGGAAGTGGGTCTTGCCATAGCCGCCTCGAAGCAGGAGATTCTCGGCAACGTACGCGAACTCTGGCCGAACCAGACTCTCTTGAAAGTGTCGAATCAGCGTCAGCTTTAGCCGGAACGGAAAGTAATAGGTCTTTCCTGATTGTCGAAAGGTCACAGAGGGCCAGGGAGGCAGGTGCTGAGCATTGTCCAACGCAAACTTTCGGTCCACTCGATACAGATTCCAGGCCCGTGCCCCGTACAGAAACGAAAGGTAGTCACCCTCCTCGATTTCTAGGAACGTCCACAGTCCATTGATGCTGTTCGTGTTGGCGGATGTCTCAGGCCCCTCCCCGTTCCTCTGTCCATCTCTGCGGCACGGGGAGAAGAAAGCCCGACGGAGCCAATGGACAGGAAGAGAGGAGCGAGTGCTACAACCGGGCGCGTTACAATCTATCGAGGCGAGCGCGGACGTGCGCATCACGCCACGCGCCGCGCTCAGTATCACAATCGCGGACGCTGCACAGCTGTTGAGGAGCCTGCACATGGAGTTTATGTTCTCGCCTCAGGACGCGGCGGGCGCGTAGGCATGACCGAACCGAGCCGAAGCGCGTGGCAGGCGTACGAACGGGCGCGACGTTCGAAGACCGGGTGGAAGGGACGGGAGGTTCGAGCGCTGTACGAGGCATGGGGATTTACGTTAAGGCAAAGAGGGCCGCATGACTTCGTCTCCCATCCAACATTGCCAGGGAGAGGAACTACGGTCACCCGAGCCAGCGGCGACGTCGATCCCGGTTACGTGCGGGATGCGGTAAGATTGATCCAGGCTCTCATCGAAACGCAGGGGCTCCAGCCACCGAATGATCAACGAGAGCAACCATGAACGATAAGCGCGCTGAAGCGATCCGTCTTGCCGACCTGCCATACAAAGTAGTCCTTCGTCCTGGCCTTTCGCACGGCAAACCAGGCGGTTTCTTTGTGAGTCATCCCGAGTTGCCAGGTTGCCTTTCGGACGGGCGGACTCGCGAGGAAGCGCTCCGTATGGCAAGGCTCGCTCGGATCGCCTACATCAGCTGCATGCTAGAGGATGGGTTCGCCGTCCCCATGCCGAAGGCCATGAAGAAGCCTCGCGCCGTCGCCGCGCGTCGCGAGGCGTAGACGGGCGTAGCGCGCGTCACCCTCACCTCCCCCTCGACTACCCCTTCGCGGACTCAGGGCTTCGGCTGGGATAGGGCAGGCTCTGCTGCGCCAAGCGTCCTCTCCCTCGAGGGCTAGGGGATTACCCCGCGCTCCCGCCTATCCGCTATACTGCCCAGCGTTGTCGCGCACACTTCGCAACGTTGGAGGTTTCCTATGGGCGGTCTCACCCGCAAGGCGGCCATCGTCGGCGCGTACGAGCATCCCTCGCGCCTCACCGGTCCGCTGTCGACCTACCAGATCCAGGCGGAGTGCGCCCGCGAGGCGCTCAAGCAGGCTGGGCTGACGATCAAGGACGTCGATGGCTTCATGAACGCCGGCGGTGGCTTCGACACCATGTACGTCGCCGAGTACCTCGGCCTGCAGCCCGACGTCCTGGACACGACGCAGGTCGGCGGCTCGTCGTTCATCCTGCACGTCGCGCGGGCGGCGGCGGCCATCGCCGCAGGCCAGTGCGAGTGCGTCCTCATCACCTACGGCAGCAACGCCCGCTCCTCGCAGCGAGCCGTCGGGACCGGTCGCATCGGCGGCCCGGTGATGTCGCCCTGGCCCGACTCCTTCGAGGCGCCGTACGGCTCGGTCCTCGCCGGGATGTACGCGACGGTCATGTCGCGCCACATGCATGACTACGGCACCAAGCCCGAGCAGTTCGCCAACATCTCGGTGGTCACGCGCCGTCACGCGGCGATGAACCCCGACGCCATGTACCGCGACCCCATCACCATCGAGGACGTGCTCGCCTCGCGTCTGATCGCCTGGCCGCTGCACATGCTCGAATGCTGCGTCGTCTCCGATGGCGGCGGCGCGCTCGTCGTGACGAGCCCCTCGGTGGCGAAGGGCTGCAAGACGAAGCCGGTCTGGGTGCTCGGCGCGGGCGAAGGCTATCGCCACCTCGCGTCGGGCAAGCGCGACTGGACGACCATCGCCGCCGCGCAGTCCGCGCCGCCCGCCTTCGCCATGGCCGGCGTCAAGCACAAGGACATCGACCTGGCGATGGTCTACGACTCGTTCACCATCACCGTGCTCGCCTCGCTCGAGAGCCTGGGCTTCTGCAAGAAGGGCGAAGGCGGCGCATTCGTCGAAGGCAACCGCCTCGCCATCGACGGCGACCTGCCGATGAACACCGATGGCGGCGGCCTGTCGTCGAACCACCCCGGCATGCGCGGCATCTTCCTGCTGATCGAGGCGGTGAAGCAATTGCGCGGCGACTACAAAGGCACGCCGCGACAGGTCAAGGACTGCAAGATCGCGCTGTGCCACGGCACCGGCGGCATGCTCGGCTCGCGCCACAGCGGCGAAACGATGATTCTCGGGAGGGACTAACCATTCCCCTCTCCCGGCTGCGGGAGAGGACCCCTGGCCATGCCAGGGAGGTGAGGGTTCTCAAAAGGAGGAGTAACCATGGCCGACTACGTCAAGCCACTACCCACCATCTCCGCGGAGACGAAGCCCTACTGGGACGGCTGCAAAGCCCGCGAGTTGCGCATCCCGAAGTGCAACCAGTGCAAGGAGTTGTTCTTCCCGCCGCAGGGCATCTGCCCCCATTGCCTTTCGAGCGACGTCGCCTACCAGAAGGCGAAGGGCACCGGCAAGATCTACAGCATGTCCATCGTCTACCAGAACCGCTCGCCGGGCTTCAAGGACGAAGTGCCCTACATCATCGCCTACATCGAACTCGACGAAGGCATCCAGATGTTCAGCAACGTCGTCGGCGCCAAAGACCCCACGACGGTGAAGGTTGGCGACCGCGTCCAGGTCACCTTCGAAGAAGCCACGCCGGAGATCACGCTGCCGAAGTTTGCGGTGGTGAAATAAATCGGGCACTCTATGGACAGATCACTCCCTGATCGGTTGAGGGAGGCACTACGGACACGCTCTTATCGCCTGACGCAGCACGCTGAGCAAGAGCGCGAGGCCGATACGATCACAATTGCTGAACTTTCCCAGGCTTTCGGGTCTGCAGCGGCTGAACTCCTAGAAGACTATCCGACGGATCCGCGCGGGCACAGCGCCCTCTTTCTGGGATTCACATCAGAGGACCACCCGCTTCACGCAGTGGTTGGCTTTGCCGATCCTGGTACGGCTGTTTTTGTGACGGTCTACCGCCCAGATCCGAAGGAGTGGTACGATTGGCGAC
>JACQEE010000342.1 GCA_016200725.1 Chloroflexota bacterium | reverse complement strand
TCACGACCGAGAAGACGATGCCGTAGGCCACGATGGAGGCTGTGGACGCGCTGTGCAGGCCATCGGTGAGCGCGGAGGCGATGGGACCGCTGATCTGCGCGGCGAGAATGGCGGCGACCAGGAGGCCGGCGACGAGGAAGAAGGCGCGGATGAGGCCCATGCGGAAGCCGGCGAAGCCCAGCAGCAGGATGAGCACGATGATGACGCCATCGAACCAGTTCATAAGCAGCCGCCTTGCCAAGACATGGCCAGATTATACGCAAATGGGCGGGGCGATGGCGCAATGGCGGATAGTCAGCGACCTAGATTCCCATGAAAAGCGGCAGGATTTTGCCAGGCGCTTGCGCGTCCGTGCTGATGATCCATGCGACGGTGTCGTTCAAGCGCGTGAGCACGTGGACGCGGTCGCCGGTGCGGGCCTCGAGGCGGGTAGGCGTGTCCACGGTGATCTGGGCCCGCTGGGTGGCGAGCCAGGTTCGGTAGGCGCTGAAGAATTCGACGGCGTCGTTGATGGTGTCCCAGCGCAGGTCGTCGACGAGCAGGCGCTCGCCATTGGGGCCGTTGAGGTAGGAGAGCCTATCGCCCCCCCAGCCGGCGGCGGCCTTGGCGGCATCGGCGCGCGAAAGGTACTGCTCGAGGGTCTGGCGAATGGTGAGTTCGCCAATGATGTCGGGCTTCACCTCGCGCCAGCCGGCGCCGAGAGCGGAGACAAGATCGGGCATGGTGACGGGCAGCATGCCTTCGCCGGCGCGATACTTGTCCGGGTGGATGATCTGCTCCGTCGTGGTCGGAGGGTTCTTGAACGCCTGGTTCACGCGGTTGTATCCGCCCTCCTGATAGAGCCCGAAGACGAATTGCAGACCCTCGGTGTAGGGGAAGTTGAGGGATTGCTGGAGCACCTGGGGGATCTTCGAGAGATCCTGGCCCTTGAGGCGCTGGGTCAGCTGGCTGTTGAGTTTAGCGATGTCTACGTGCTTCTGGGCGTAGAGCGTCTGCGAGACCACGGCGTCGCCCTCGATGAGTGCCGTGAGGGCCGCCGACGCCTCGGAGTTGTCCTTCACTGCCTTTTGCAGGGCGTCGATGTCGAAGGTGCCCTGCTGGAGACCATGCGTGAACTCGTGCGCGTAGGTGACCTCGTCCACGAGGTCAAAGGTATCGCTGTTGCCGACGACGTAAAGGTTGCCGGTGTCCGGCTCATAAAAGCCTGCGACCTGCTGGCCCAGGAGCGAGAGTTGCAGCGCTTTGAGGTCGTCGCTCGGCTGCATGAGTCCGAGCAGTTGCAGGACTTGCTGGGCGATGGCGAGGTCGGACGAGTCCTTATCCAGGTCTACTTTCATGCGCTGCAGCAGTTCGTCTCGGTTGACGAATCGCCGCGCGGTGGCCTTCGATTGTTGCAACCCGCGAATCGGGAGGACGCGCTGCTCGATCTGTGTCAATTTGGCGAGCAGCTGTGGCGAGATGGCCGATTCGGGCGTCGGTATCGGAGTAGGCGCGCGCGTGGGCGTAGGAACCGGCGTCGCCGTTGCGCTCGGCGAGGCGGAGGCAGTCGGGCTCGGGGCTGCGACGATTGTGAGTGTTGGCGTTGGAGCGAGCGTGGCAGTCGCCGTTGGCGCGACGGTGTCTGCGACAGGCGCGGTCGCGGGCACGCTCGAGGCCGAACCGCAGGCGGAGGCCACGAGCGCCACGACGGCGGCGACGGCGAGCCAGGCTTGGAGTGGGTGTCGAAGGACGTGTCTCATCGCTGAGGAGTACGTTCCATATGGGCGGCGCGATGCCTCTATGCCGGCGCGACAACTGCGCCTTCGGAGACCTGCTGGACCCCAGGCGCGCCGCCGTCAGCGACTTTGGTCAACACTGCGGAGACGACGAGACGCTGACTATAGACGAGGTCGGGGACGCAGGTGATGATGGTCAAGAGCGGTTTGCCCGACTGGCCGAAAATGCGCGAATCGTCGGGGTCGAGCACGTCGGTTGCGACGGCCTGGTAGATAAAGGTCTTCGTCTCGGTGTAGACGTACACTTCGACGACCTGGCCTCCGCGGAGCAGCGCAGGTAGCTGCGGCAAGCGCTTGAAGACCGAGCCTTCGCCGCGAATGGGGCTATTGACGTGACCGGACATCACGGTATTGCCTGCCTCGCCGGGGTGCGCCGAACCCTCGTGTAAGCCCACCGAGTTCTTGGGGCGCTGCCAGGCGCGCTGGCCACCGTCGTCGACGATGCTCACGTCTACGACGGGACTCGAAATGGCGAGCACGGGTATCTCGATGCGGGTCGCGCGCGGCGTATCGCCGAGAGTCTTCGCGAGGCTGGCCCAATCGACGCGCTGGAACTGCTTGGGGCCGCCTAGCGTGCCCGCGCCGTTCAACGACGACGGATCGACGGCCCCGCCGTTGAGCGGATTACTCGCTCCCGGTGCAGTGGCGACGAGGTCGCTGAGATCAGATTCGGCGACCTTCGAATAGGCGAAGTAGGCCAAAGGCGCGGCGACAAGCACCAGGCCGATGGCGACGATTGCGAAGGCAAGTCTGCGGCTCCAGCGAAAGCGGGGCTTCAACAGTCTCCCCTCACCACACGATCCGGCGGGTCACTTAGTCCGTTCATGGTTCGACTGGCTCACCACGAACGGACTAGGCGGGAGACGCGAACG
>JACQEE010000321.1 GCA_016200725.1 Chloroflexota bacterium | reverse complement strand
GGTACTTCCGCAGGAACTCGTCCTCGGTCATGTCGAGCAGCGCCAGCAGGTCCGGATGGGCCGCATCGATCGATGTGGCAGCAAACTCGACGCTACCTGCTGGCGCGGGTTTGTCGTTGACCGGGCAGACATCCTGGCAGATGTCGCAGCCGAAGACCCAGTCGCCCATGAGAGGCCGCAGGTCGCGCGGAATGGCGCCGCGGTTCTCGATGGTGTGGTAGGCGATGCACCTCGTGTTGTCGATGACAAAGGGCGCGGGAATGGCATTCGTTGGGCAGGCCGGGATGCACGTGGTGCACGAGCCGCACGACTTCTTGAGCGGCGGGTCTGGTTCGAGATCGAGGTCGGTGAGCACTTCTGCAAGGAAGACCCATGAGCCAAGTCCCGGCACCAGGATGTTGGTGTTCTTGCCGAACCAGCCCAACCCTGCCCGCTGCGCCACTGCGCGATCAGGCATCGGCCCGTAGTCCACGTAGATCTTCGCATCGCGGCCGCCCAACTCCTGCAACCGTGGAAGTAGCGCCTTCACGCGCCGCTCGATAACTTTGTGGTAGTCGCCGCCCCAGGCGTAGCGAGAGACGCGGCCGCGCACAGCCTTGTCCATTGTCTCGGCGGGAGGCTCAGGCGCTCGATAGTTGAGGGCAAGGGCGATGACGCTGCGTGCTCCCGGAAGGAGAGTATCCGGATCGGCGCCACGGCGGACGCGAGTTTCGTGGTACCACGGAAGGCCGTCCATCAATCCCGCGTTGAGGCGCTCGAGGGCGATGCGCTCGGCATCGACGAATCGGTCGGCCGTGGTGATGCCGACACGGTCGAAGCCAGCCTCGCGGGCCAGGCGTTTCACCTTCGCGGTGAGTGCCGCCCTAGCATTCTCCGCGGTAGTGGTCACCGCGCCTCCAGGACTTCAGCCCACGATGTCTTCGCCGCCGTCCACGCCTATTACATTGCCAGTGATCCAGTGCGTCCTTGGGTCAGCCAGAACAACGATTGCCTGGGCGATGTCTTCCGGAGTGGTCAGACGACCACTCGGGTTTCGCCGTCGCGCGCCTTCGAGAAGTTCGACATTGCCTGGGATCTTGCGAAGCGCAGGGGTATCCGTAACACCTGCACGGATGGCGTTCACTGTAATACCCTTTGGCGCGAGTTCGTAGGCCAGTTGGCGGATGTACGACTCCAGCGCGGCCTTCGCGGCGGAGACAGGCCCATAGGTAGGCCACACCCGCGTTGAGCCAGCGCTCGTCATTGCGAATACCCGGCTGCCTTTGCCTAACAGCCCGGCCTGCCCCAACTCCTGCACCCAGTAGATGAGGCTGTTGGCCATGACGTCGAGGGTCATGTCCATCTGTTTCTGTTCGATCTGCTCTGCGGCGTTCGCAGCCACGAGGGGCCGGAGGCTTCCAAATGCGAGTGAGTGGAGGAGCACTCGCACAGGCGAGTCGCTGCCTTTCGCCTTCATTTCGGTGATCACAGCCTTGATACGCTCTGGGTCGGCGGCGTTGACGTTGAAGAACCAAGCTTCGCGCCCGCACTCGCGGATCGCGGCCTGAATGCGCTCGACGTTGGACATCGTGGCACGACGGTCCAGATGGACGCCGAAGATGTCGTAGCCGTTGCGGGCCAGTTCGAGCGCCGTCGCCCCGCCGAACCCACTCGAGGCTCCAAGGATCAACGCGCGCGGTGCACCGTGAGTGGTCAAGAGTGAGTACCTCTGGGCGGATTGGCCCTCGCAGAGTTGGCCTATTCTACCAGCGTCGGGGGTTCAAGCGGTGAGCGGCTCGGCCTTACTCCATCGCCAGCGGGTTGTCCTCGAACTCGATGGCGCGCAGGGCCTGCTGGGCCTGCTCGGCAATGGCGGGGTCGTCCGTCAGGAGCGCTCGCTGCAGAACCTTCTTAGCCAGAGGTCCGCCGATAGCGCCGAGAGCATGGAGTGTCGCAGCGCGGACCTGCGAATCCGAATCGTGAATCAGCGGTACAAGGTGCACGATGGCCTCCTCCTCACCCAACTCGCCCAATGCCCCTGCCGCCTCGTAGCGCAGTTCACTATCGATGTTTTCCAACTCAATGAGCAGCGTGGGCAGCCACTGGCGATCGCAGGTGTGGCCCATGGCATAGATAGCGCTGGCCTTCAGCATCGGCTCCTCGTCTTCGTACGCCTCGCGGATAATCTCGAGTACGCGCGGCAATGTCATCGAGGAAACCGCCTCCAGGGCACGGCGGCGCACCTCCGTTGCCTCGTCTGCGTTGTCAAAAGCGTCCAGCAGCGCATCGCCAACGCGGTTTGCGTCGCGCGGCAGGAGTTTCCCGATCTCGGCGAGGAGAGCAAATCGGCCAAGGGCCTGAGCGGCGGCAGCCCGCACGTTCTCTGACGGATCAGATTGCAGCTGCTGCAATAGCACAGGGATCAGCGAACGCTCTTCGCACTCCCAAAGACCTGCGATCGCCAGAGCACGCACCTCGCCGTCGTCGTCGCTGAGGGCATGCCGCAGCAGGGCCGTGAAGTCGAGCTCGACATTGTCCTCGCTCAACCCGGCGAGTGCTTCGAGCACCTGTCGACGCCGCTCCGGATAAGCGCTGGCCCATGCCTTCTTCACCTGCGCTAGGTCGGGGCTGGAAAGGTTCGAGAGGTCAACAAGTTTGTTGGCGCTCAGACGGGCGTCAGCGTCGAAGATCCCGGGGAGCGACTCGGCTAGGCCCATGACTAACTCTTTGCTGACACCGTGACGCCGCGGCAGCAAAGCGCAGGCAGGGAGAGCGAGCCGCCTACCCACTCGGCAGTGTCGCCAAGGGCGATGAGTTTGTTAAGGGCGTCGTAGACGTTGCCGTTGATCATCGTGTCCTTTACGCGGCCAGTGATTTTTCCCTGTTGGATGCGATAGCCAAGCAGAACGTTGCCGCCGAAGTCGCCGCCTAGCACGTTACCCTGACCGGCGCCTAGCAGCGACTCTACCAGCACGCCATCGTCCACACCAGCAACAATGTCGTCGAATGGCGTCTTGCCGGGTGCCATGAGCAGCAGGCTGGATGACGGCGACGGCAGCGATCCCAAGCCGCGCGAGGCACTACCCGTAGTCTTCGTGCCAGCTAGGCCGGCTGTTTGCAGGTCGTAGAGAAATGCGGTAGGAACGCCGTGATCAAATAGGGTGATGCGTCGTGAGGGCACGCCTTCGTCGTCTACGATCCGGCTGGCGGGGCGCATGTCGACGGTCGCGTCATCCCAAATCGAGATGCGTTCGTCGAGCACATTCTTGCCCAGTTTGCCCTGCAGCGGCGACGCGCCCTGGAGCACTGTCCGTCCGTTTACCGCCGACATCAGCGGAGAAAGCACTGAGCCGGCAACCGCTCTTGGCGTAAAGACGACGGGCACATCGCCTATCGGCGCGGGCACCGTCTCCATCGCCATCTCTAGTTGCCGCTTCACCCGATCCGTGATGGCCTTCGCATCCAGGTCGGGGCGGCAGGAGGCACCCCAGTCGCCCACGAACAGCATGTCTGTGCCACGGATGAGGGTGCCATGCAAGCCGAGTGAGTAACTAGAGTGTCGATAGGAGGCGTGCCCGCCGTTGCTATTCGCGATTTCGGTAACTCCCGTCCCGACGGACACGCCAGCCTCGCAGACAAGGTTTGCGTTGGCCTTCCGCAATTCGTCGATCATCGTCTGGCCAATCTCGACCATCTCCTCGACGGTGACGCGTTCTGTCGCGGGATCGTAGACGCTCACCTCGGGCAGGCGCTCAGCGGACGGCAGTGTGAACTTGGCCTGCGCGCCGAACGGCGCTAGCTCGAGCGCTCGGTCGATTAGGCCGCGCACATCACCTAGGTCGTTCGTGGCAGAAAAGCCGATCCGCCCGTCCTTCACCAGGCGCAGCGCGACGCCGGAGATCTCCTTGGTTTCCAGGAGCTTCAGCCGGTTGGCTTCGAAGTTCGCAGGCGTGTCCCGCTGCCAGATGCGGTAGACCTCCGCCTGCTCGCAGCGCTTCTTGACGAGGTCGAGGATTTCTTGGAGCACTACTTGCCCCCCACAAGGCACTTGCGGATGCGGATGTGGGGACTCCCGTTCGTTACTGGCAGCGGCATCTGGCCACCCTTGCCGCAGCCGCCACCTTGGTTCATGTCGAGGTCGTTGCCGATGGCGTCAATGTTCTTCAAGGTCTCGAACAGGTTGCCGGAGAGCACGACAGGCCGGAGTAATTCCTCGATGCGCCCGTTGCGAATGCGATAGGCCTCGCCCGCGGAGAAGGTAAACATCTCCATGCTTGTCATGCCGCCATACCAATTCTTCACATAGATGCCATCTTTGATGTCGGCGAGCATGTCCTTGAACGGCACCCCGTCTGGCTCGATGTAGGTGTTGGTCATGCGTACGATCGGTGGGAAGGTGTAGTTGATCGCCCGCGCGTTCCCTGTCGTCTTCTCGCCCATACGCGCTGCTGTCTCGCGTGAGTGCAGCCGACCGACGAGCACGCCCTCCCGAATCAAGTAAGTCTTGCTCGACGGTACGCCCTCGTCGTCGTACTTGTAGGAGCCGCGCAGAGCGGGTACGGCTGCGCCGTCGACAATGTTCAGATCCTTCGAGCCGAATGTCCGCCCGAGCACCATAATCTCCCGCATCTGCGGGTTCTCGTACACGTGGTCGGCCTCGGAGAGGTGGCCGAATGCCTCGTGGACGAAGACGCCGGCGAGCACGGGATCGAGAACGACGGTGTAGTCGCCGCCCTTGGCGTTCGGAGCGCTCAGGAAGGCGACAGCGCGCGCGGCCAGTTCGCGTACCTGGTTGTGCATCCCTTCCATGACGCTGTAGTCGCCGAGGCTGCCGAAACTCACGCCGGCCTGCTGCACGTCGCTGTCGGCCTTAGCCATCGCTGAGATGCGCGCCGAGAGGTCAGACTTGTTTTGCTCGATGTAGGCGCCACGCGAGTTGGCGAAGATTACCTTCTTCCGGCTATCCGTGTAGCCGATGGAAGACGATTGGATCTTGGGCGTCGACCACAGCACTTCGTTATATTCATCCAGGAGGCGCTTCTTCTCTGCCGTCGGCACCGCCTGTGGGTCCTTCTTCACGTACGCCGGCACGATGTCTACGATCGGCGGCACTTCGGCGAGTTTTGTCTCCGGAATCTCGAGGCGGATGTCGGCATTCAAATTGATCGTGATTCCTTCCCGACAAGTAGCCTCGCCACCGACGTTCGTCAACACCGGCGCAAAGCT